>JADINF010000031.1 GCA_017694145.1 Candidatus Stercoripulliclostridium pullicola | reverse complement strand
TTTTGAAAAAGCTATTGAAATTTATGCGGCTTACCTGTATAATGTTAAGTAATTAGGTACCGACAATGCGGAGGGCGGCGTTTTCTGCCCTTCAAACAAGGAGAAGGATATGACGAAATGTAAGTTTTGCGGCGAGTCCAATCCCGATACCAGCCGTTTCTGCGCGCGCTGCGGGCAACCTTTGGTAGAGAGCGACAACTCCGCGCTTACCGCTGCGCTCGAAGCCGCCCAATCGGAATTCGACAGAGATTCCATGGTAACACTCGATAAGTCCCGCATAACTTACGTGTGTTCCGTTTGCGGCAGCGTCAACCGTATCGACCAGGAAAAATGTTCGCGTTGCGGCAAGCCCCGTCCGAGGAACGAGTACGTCAACGCTCTTAAGCGTATCAAGCAGAGCGAGCAGATGAGAGAGGAGAGCGAAACGCTCGTCGCTCCCATTCCCGTTACGATGCCAGAACCTCCTCAGGAACAGCGTCAGGAAGTTCCTGCGGAAACCGTTGTCAATCCGCAACCCGCTCAGGTCGCGGCTAACGGTCAGGCGGTGGCGATAGCCCAGCCTTTCGTGGTCGTCCCGTACGTCAATCCGATGCAGCCGCTTTGGCAGTATCAGCCCGATCAGCTTTACAGATTCGAGCCCTACACCGAGGAAGAACTCGCGGCGATCAGAAGCCGCCGCGAAATGGACGAGCTTAACGCCCGCATAGCCGCCAACGCTCCCGCGGACGATATGCTTCCTCCCGCTCAGGACGTTTTCGCCGTTCCCGAGAAAAAGGCTTCTTCGCGTTCCCGCGGTGTTACCGCGGTCGCGTTGATCACTTTGTTGCTCACCGCGGCGCTTGCGGTCATCATGTGCCTGCTTCCCGCGCTCGAAACTTCGAAATTCACTTTGGTACATTATATCGCCGGTATAGTTCCCGTTCTCGGATTTACGGGCGCCGATTACGTTTATTCCACCGGCACCGACGCCATCGCTCCCGTATGCGCCATCGTTTTCGGCGTGCTCGTGATAGCGTTGCTTATCCGCAGCCTCGTACGCATCTTCAGGGGCAGAGCCAAACGTATAGGTTGGATCCTTCCGACGTTGGTTTTCGTAGCTTATCTCGCTACCGCTATCGGCGTTATCGCTTACGAGAAAGGCGAAATCAGCTCCGACGCGATAAGCACTTTCGTAGCGGAAGCCGACGTGGGTCTGTGGTCTTCGCTCGCTTTGTCCGCTCTCGTATTCATAGTAGGGTGGTTTTCTCCCAAAGCCGAGTAACGTCCCCGACGTCTCGGATATAGCGTGCGTATGCGCGTGAAACAAATTTTAGTAACGAAGCCTGCTTCGATATCTGAACAGGAGGAATTATGAAAAAGGTTCAGGAAACCAATACCAGACCGGTCGTATCCAGCAGACGTGACAACGAGTACGTTCTCACCCGTCGCGATATGTCCGCTCCTTATTTCGCCGCTTATTGCGCCGCGCGTTCTCAAGGTCCGGTATCTCGGAAAGCTCCGGTCATGCGTCCCGTGACCGCGGCGCCCGTCGCTCGGCAGTACGAAGACGACTATTACTACGAGGCTCCTCCTCAAAAGGCGCAACACGAGAGAAAGGCGTCCAAACGCAGTACCAGAGCCTCCGCCAAACCGGCGAGAAGATTGTTCTTCGTTTTGCTTATCGTGCTTTTCCTCGTGGTTTACATAGCGGTCGCGGCGCTCAATTACCTTAATATGGACGCGCTTTCCGATTATTACGAATACCTCTCTCTTTTCAATAAGACGGAGGGTGATACCGTGGTTTATATCGGAGTGGAGGATATCGTGATGAGCTTCGCGGGCATGTTCGTAGATTCCATAGACACGTCCGAATATCTTTTCTATAACGAGTGTCTGGCGAATATCGATTCCGCGGATACCGTGAATATGATAGCGTATTACGCGCTTCCCGTAGTACTTGTGCTCGGAGCGCTCATCGCGGTTATATTCTTTATCCGTGCGCTCGTGGCGCTGTTCACGACCAAAAGACGTAAATTGTTCATATTCAGCTCCGTTCTTATGTTGTTGCTCTCGATAGTCGGTATCGTTTGCGGCTTCATCTGGAGCGGCGCGGAGTGGAGCGAGATAGCCGGATTTATTCCGTTCGGCGGCGATCTCGCGATGCAGGTAGGGTACGGTTATCTGATACTCGCCGGCATGTCTTTGCTTTCGTTGATAGCGAGCTTCTTCGCTTTCCGTAGCAAAAAACGCCTATCTTAATCAAACAGGAGGAATCGAATTATGTTCGGTAAGAAAAAAAGAGAAGCAGAAGCCAGAGCCAGAGCGGAAGCGGAAGCCAGAGAGAAAGCTCTGCGCGAAGAAGAAGCGCGTAAAAAGGCTGCCGCCAAACCCCGTACCGCCAGCTGGCAGAAGATCCAATCCGGTCCCGTGCCCGTGGCAAGACCTGCGGACTTCATTCAGCTCACGCCCATCGTGCAGCCCATACCGCTCGTTCCGTACAGTACTCAGCTCCAGCCTCTCGCCACTTATGAGGACGATTACGAGGAGTACGACGACGAGTACGACGAATAATAGCTTCGGGTAACCGAAAGGCTGACTTCGGTCAGCCTTTTTCGATAATTCGCCCTTGCGGCTATATAAAAGTAAAACTTGCCGACGGCGCCCGCGCCGGTACGCTGCCGGGGCGCGTCGGAACGCCTGCCGTATTCAAAATTTGGCAAAAAAAATTCGGCAAAAGTATTGAAATATATGCGGGCGTATGGTAAACTAATGATACTATCTATAATTATTACGCGAATTATAATTATAAATAGCGCTCGGAGGGAACATGGCGGCTAACAAGTCCATCAAAACAACTTCTTCCACGGTCAAGAGGCGTCCGTCCGGCGGGGTCATGATACCTCGTCCGGTGAGCGGTGTTCAGTATGCGAATCCGTACAGCGTGCGGTATAACGCAGGCTATCAGCAACGCCCCGCGGCTCCCCGTAAGCCGAAGCCCAAAGAAAAACCTCCCGTTCAGAAGAACAGACGCAAAGAGAGAGATTATTTCTTCATCATGCGTCGCGGAGTATGTTTCTTGATCATGTTGCTCGCTCTCGTATGGGTGGGCGTTATCGCGCTTAACTATCTCGGCATAATGCCGCAATATACCGCTTATCTCGTGGCTCCCGATCTTACGCCCCTCGATCAGAGAGAGGACGTCGAAACGGATCAGACCGACGAGGACGGTAACGTCATTATAGAAGAGTACGTCGATCAGAGCGTTTACATCAGCGTGACCGATCCCGTATTCGGCGCGCTCAAAAAGCTGTTCAATCTCGAAATGAAGGACGACAGCGGCAACAGCCTTTCGCCTTTCTATGACAGCTTCTCTCCCGCGATAGCGGGCTCCGAAGAAACGGAGGAAAATGAGAACGCCGGAGAAAACGAAAACGACGAAAACACCGACGGCGGCGACGAAATAGTAGCCGAAGCGGCAGGCGAAGACGACGCGACCGCGGACGAAGGCGAGAACGAAGCCACCGAAGGCGAAGAGGGCGAAGAGGGCGAGAACGAAGCCACCGAAGGCGAAGAGGGCGAGGAAGCCGTAGAAGAGGATACCTCCGTTAAATTCGGTTACGTCAGTGCCAACACGGATATCGATCCCGCCGCCAGAGAGGAAGATTCGATGGGTACCGTCGCTTCCATGGCGTTCGATTACGCGCCTGTGGTCCTTGTTGCCGGAGCGGTATTCGCGCTTATTATCTTCATTCTCGCTTTCCTTTCGCTTTTCGGCAGAAGAATATTCAAAGGTTTCGGCATTATGTCGATAATCATGTTGCTCGGCGGTATCGGCATACTTATCGCAGGTATGGCTGCCATGGGCAATTATATGGGCTATCCCGCTTATGACGCGGAAGGCACGGTAGTCAGCGTGCTCGATTTCGGCAAGATATCCGACTTCATGTTCGGCGTATTCAGCGGCGCGCCCGAAACGGCTCTCGATCCCGAGGTCGACGCCATGCCTTTGAAGCTTGTCGCGGGTTACGGACTCATCGCTCTCGTAGTAATTCCCGTGATCATGCTCATTTTGTCCATCTTCGCGAGGAAGAAAGTGCCTTACAGCATTTTCGATAAATAATTAACCGCTGTTAGGAGGAGAATACGGTTATGTCTAAAAAAAGTAAGAAAGAAGCCGAAGTGAATGTTCAGGAAGAACGCCCCGTCGTTCGCAAGCCGCGCGTCGTATTCCGCGTTATGAATAACTGTGCGCCCGTACCGGTGGCGGCTCCTGCCGATTTCATACAGCTCACCCCCGTGGTACAGCCTATCCCGATCGTTCCTTACAGCTCGCAGGCGCAGCCTCTTGCTCAGTTCGATGACGGCGAAGGTTACGACGACGGATACGATGACGAGGATTATTGATCCGGTCGGCTCGCGTCTATTAAATAATTATTGATCACAAATATATATCGAGGAGGACAGAACTATGGCAAAAAAGCATGATGCCGTAAATCAGCCGGTACCTGCGGAAACACCCGAAGCGGAAAACAAGAAAAAGAACGTGCCCGTATCGTCGCCGGTCAGACCCGTTCAGTTGACGCCTATAATCCAACCTATAGCGTTCGTTCCGTATTCCACTCAGGATCAGCCGCTCTACATGTACGATGAGGAAGACGTCTACGAAGAGGACGTCGCCGAAGACGAGTACTATGAAGAAGAAGAGGCGATCGTCGCCGCTCCCGCCAAGAAAAAGGCAAGCGCCGCCGCTATCGTCGTCGCGCTTTTCAGCTTGGTGATCCTCGGTATCTACGTGATAGCCAAGTGGGTAGCCGCCGAATATATCGGACTTATCGACAATACTTCCGGCCTCGATATCATAATCAACTTCTTCGGCTCGCCCGAATGGACCGATATCACCACGTTGTCGATCATTCTTGTCGCCGTGTTCGCTGTCCTCACTTTGATCGGCGCTCTCATCGGAGTTATGCGTAAAGGCGTCAACCTTTTCGCCAAGATAATGTCCGCGCTCGCTTTGGTAGCCGCGCTTGTTGCGATACTGATGTCGGTCATCGGCGGTGACGCTTCCGTAGGATACGGCCTGTACGGAGTAGCGGTGATATGCCTTATCAACGTGCTCATCTCCTGGCTTTCCGCCAACGAGAAGAATTAATCCGACTGCTTACGCACCCGCGCTTTGCGCGTGTGCGTATCATAATTTAACACCGAAACAAATATCTCAACCCGAACAGGGTACAGGAGAATTGCTATGAGAAGAAATAAGAATAAGCAATGTGCGGTCGCCGATAACATAGCCAGAGCGCACGGACCTATGCAACAGCCGCAAGCGGGACCTTTCCCGATGGTTCAGACCGCGGCGACGGCTATAACTTTGCCTAACGTCGGCGGAATACCCGTTCAATCCAACGGTATGCCCATGGGTCTTCCCGTGTACACCTCCGTAGACGAATACGGCAGGACTTACAGCCCTCTGATGCACTACGGACCGCAGACGCACAGCGCGCCGGTACCGGTGGCTATCGCTCCGTCAGTCTGCCAGCTTAATCCTATCATCGCTCCGATAGCGTTCGTGCCTTTCGGTGGAGATGATCAGGCAAGCAACGTAACCAACGAGGAGGGTTAAGCCCGTATGGATAAAAACGTAAATCAGAACAATCAAGGTGCAGTAAACGCCACTGAAGCCGGAAGATGGGTGCCCGTGGATAAGAATTCCCTGGGATTCGGCGTACCGCCGCTCCCGAACGGACAGCCTGTACAGGGACCCGACGGCGCGCTCTACTGTATGGGCAATTCTCCGAGTCAGTTGAGCCCTATGGCGGGCAACGCCAATAATGCCGTTCCCACGCCTCCGAGTATAGTACAGATGCCTCCGATCGTACAGCCGATCGCGCTCGTGCCGTACACTTCGCAGAACCAACCGCTTCTGCAGTACGATCCGTACTCGCGTCCCGTGGATCCTCCGCCCGCGCCCAAAGCTCCCGTTTACAAACGTAAACCTTATAAGGGCATTTCCATAGCGACGGCGATCGTCGCGGTAGCGGCGGCTGTCATATTCCTGCTGCTTACCGTGCTTAAATTCAACGAAACCGCTGTCCGTGCAGAGACCTACAGCGCTTCCGGTATAGCTCTTATCGCGGCGATAATAGCGATTTTCACCGGTTCGGGCGAAGGCTACTACGACACCGTAATCGCCAACATCAGCGGTAACGCGACCACGGCGCAGATATTCGCTTACGCCATTCCCTTCATCACTCTCATAGTCGTGATCGGATTTGTGTGCATCGCTGTAAAATACGTCGTGAAGCTTGCTAAAGGCAAGTCTCCCAGATGTTTCAGCGTGGCGGCGCTCATCAACTTCGTGCTCATTACGCTTATAGCGGTCTGCGCGCTCGTGCTCTCCAACAGCGAAGTCGCGGAAAGCGCGGTCAGCGCCAACGTTTCCGGTTTCTTCTTCAGCGGAGACCCCGCCACCGTTATGCTCGGCGTAGGTTGGCTCATAGCCTGGATCTGCTCGCTCGTGCTTTTCATTCTGCCCTTCTTCGCGAAGAAGAACGCATACGTTCTGGCGGACGCGCCCTCCGGCGAAACCTACAACATTCAATAAAGTTCTCGATATCTTATATCAATAATTGCGGGAAGCTCGGACTTCCCGCTTTTTTTTGCGAATAACATCAAATTACGCCGATATATTTTGACTTGCAAAAAGCCCTGCGATGTTGTATCATATTTATATACACGCGCCTTGCGCGCGAAAACCGGGAATTACAGGAGCAAGTATTATATATGTTTGAAAAAGTGAGAAAACTTATTGCCGAACAGCTCGGTATCGAAGAGAGTAAGGTCAAAGAAACGAGCGATTTCATTACCGATCTTCAGGCTGACAGCCTCGATATCGTTCAGATGCTCATCGCCATGGAAACCGAATTCGGTATCGAATTCGACGATTCCGAGATGCAGAACGTCAAAACCGTCGCAGACGTGGTGGCATTCATTTCAAGTCACGCAAAATAAAGCAAATTTTGTTAATTTGACTTCGAAATTGTTTGACAGCGTGCGAGGTTAGTGGTATAGTAAATAAGCACCCGTCTGAAGGGGTGTCATTTTTTGAATGTAAAAAATTACCCTCACGGGTAGAGGAAGGTACCGTATATGGCCGACAACAAGAAGAACGAGAAGATCACGCTTGCCTGCACCGAGTGCAAACAACGCAACTACGACACGACCAAAAACAAGAAGAATACTCCCGACAGGATCGAGCTCAAGAAATACTGCAGATTCTGCAAAAAGCATACCGTCCATAAAGAGACCAAATAGGGAGGCTTTATATGGCTAAAAAAGATGTCAAACTGGACATGGGCGTGGACGAAAGCACGGTCGAGACTCAGAAAAACATAGAGGCTCAGCCTGCCAAGAAGAATAAGCCCGCCAAGTCCAATTCGGCAAAGAATTCCAAAACTACCGGCAATAACGGACAGCTCAACGTATTCCAGAGAATGGCAAAGGGCTTCCGTGAAATGATCTCGGAGCTCAAGAAAGTCGATTGGCCGAGCATGAAGCGCACTAAGAACAATCCCGGCGTACTTGCAAATACGGGTACGGTAATATTCGTGGTACTGTTCTTCCTCGTGATCATCACGGCGTTCGATTCCGGACTGCTCGCGTTGCTCAGATTGCTGGTCGGTATAGAATAAGAGGGGCGTATGGAAAATATCGAGAACGCAAAGTGGTATGTTATACGCACCTTTTCTTCGTATGAAACTCTCGTAAAAAATACGTTGGAAACGATGGTCGAACTCAATAATCTTCACGATTATATTTTCGAGATCGTCATACCTACCGAAGAAGACATCGTAGAAAAGAACGGTAAACGCAAAGTGGTCGAGCGCAAGAAATTCCCCGGCTACGTATACATCAAGATGATATACACCGATCAGGTCGGTTATATGGTCAAAAACGTGCGCGGCGTAAGCGGCTTCGTGGGACCGGAAGGCAAAGCTCTTCCTCTTACCGCGGACGAAGTGAAGCGTATAGGACTGGAGAAGATCTCCGCGGCGGATTTCCACGTGGAAGTGGGCGACAACGTACGCATCGTATCCGGTCCTCTCGAAACCTTCCTTGCCGTCGTGGAAGAGATATATCCCGACAAGCAGAAGGTCAAGGTCATCGTGCACATGTTCGGCAGACAGACGCCCGTCGAACTGGAGTTCAACCAGATAGAAAAGCTGGCTAACTGAACGAATAACAATATTTACAGCAAATGGGAGAGCGGCAAAATCCCAAAGTGCCGCTCGTTCGAACCTGATAGTCAAGGAGGTATCCGACTATGGCAAAGAAAATTTCTGCAGTAGTTAAACTACAACTGCCCGCGGGCAAAGCAACGCCCGGACCGCCTGTAGGCTCCACTTTGGGACCTCACGGCATCAACATTCCGTCGTTCACCAAAGATTTCAACGATAAGACGAAGGATAAAGAAGGTCTTATTATCCCCGTGATCATCACGATCTATGCCGACCGTTCCTTTACCTTTATTCTCAAGACGCCTCCGGCTCCCGTGCTTATCAAGAAAGCATGCAAGATAGAATCCGGAAGCGCTACCCCCAACCGCACCAAGGTCGCGACGCTCAGTAAAGCTCAACTCGAAGAGATCGCCAAAGTCAAGATGGCGGACCTCAACGCGGCGAGTCTCGAAGCGGCTATGTCCATGATAGCCGGCACCGCGCGTAGCATGGGCGTACTCGTAGAGGAATAAGGAGGGCATGGCAATGAAAGGCAAGAATTACAGAGATTCTCTCAAACTGTACGACAAGAGCAAAGCTTACGAAGCGCAGGAAGCGCTCGGACTCGCGGTAGCGACCGCGAAAGCGAAGTTTGACGAAACCATAGAGATTTCCGTCAAGCTGGGCGTAGATCCCCGTCACGCCGACCAGCAGGTCAGGGGCGTGGTAGTTCTCCCCAACGGAACCGGTAAGACCGTTCGCGTGCTCGTCATAGCGAAGGGCGCGAAAGCGGACGAAGCGGCAGCCGCAGGCGCCGACATCGTGGGCGCGGAAGAGATCATCGCCAAGATACAGGGCGGCTGGTTCGACTTCGACACCTGCGTAACGACTCCCGACATGATGGGTCAGGTAGGTCGTCTGGGTAAATTGCTCGGACCTAAAGGCTTGATGCCTACCCCGAAGAGCGGCACCGTCACGATGGACATCACCAAAGCCATTCACGACATCAAAGCCGGTAAAGTGGAATACAGAGTGGACAAGACCGCTATCATCCACTGCCCCATCGGCAAAAAGTCCTTCGGCGTAGAGAAGCTTTCCGAAAACCTTACCGTCCTTATGGACGCCATCATCAAGGCGAAACCCGCCGCGGCGAAAGGCACCTATCTCAAGAGCGTAGTGCTTTCCTCGACGATGGGCCCCGGGATCAAGGTAAACTACAAACAATAACTTAACAACTTAAAATCGATTGACATTATATCCGCACGCGGATATAATGTCATTAAACTCTATTCCTTCTAAGACCGTGCGTGTCGGAAGATATAATTCCTTTATGAGGAGCGTACGCAGAAGAAATGCCGATTATGATTTCTCGTCGTAACTCCGTTTCTTCAGGGACGGAGTTATTCAATTATAGAAGGAGGTATGTATGGCATCCAAAGCGATCATGGAACAAAAGGTGCAACAGGTCGAAGAGATCAAGAAAATGATCACTTCCGCTTCTTCCGTTGTGCTTATCGATTACTGCGGTATCAGCGTTGCGCAGGATACGGAACTCCGTAACGAATTCCGTAAGAACGACGTCAAATACGCCGTAATCAAGAACAGACTTCTGAAACTCGCTTTCAACGAACTCGGCTACAACCAGTTCGACGAAGCCCTGAACGGACCCACGGCGGTAGCGTTCGGCGGCGAGAATCTTGCCGCTCCCGCGAAGATCGCGAGCGACAAATCCGCGGCGTTCAAGAAGATGAAGATCAAGTGCGGTATGGTCGACGGTATATTCCTCGACGAAGCCGGCTGCAAGAAACTCGCGTCGCTGCCGTCCAGAGAAGGGCTCATCGCTCAGGTTCTCGGAATGTTGCAAGCGCCCATCGCCGCATTCGCAAGAGTTATCGACGCTATTGCGAAGAAGCAAGAGGCTAACGCCTGAACAACCACAAATTTAAGAGATTATTAAGGAGAATAACCTGTCTCTTATACACATCTCCGAGCCCACGAGACTT
>JADINF010000030.1 GCA_017694145.1 Candidatus Stercoripulliclostridium pullicola | reverse complement strand
GCATAACGGACAGCGGCAAGCGTACGGCGGAGAAGGTGTACGAAAAAATAGTGCGCGAAGCGGGCGGGATTTGCGCCGTCGGCGGTAAGATATCCGCGATGTACGGGATACCGATAGTCAATAAAAGGGTGTCCGTAACGCCGATAAGTCTTGTCGGCGCGAGCAGCGGCGAGTATATAGGGATCGCTCGCGCGATGGACAGAGCGGCGCGCGAGATAGGTATCGATTTCATCGGCGGATACAGCGCGATGGTGCAGAAAGGAGCAACCGAAGGCGAAACGGCGTTTCTGAAAAGCATACCCGAAGCGCTCGCGACGACCGAGAAGGTGTGTTCGTCCGTGAACGTCGCGAGCACGCGCGCGGGCATCAATATGGACGCGGTGCGCCTCTGCGGCGAGATAGTCAGGGAAACGGCGTATCTTACCCGCGACGCGGACAGCATAGGTTGCGCGAAATTCGTCGTATTCGCCAACGCCGTGGAAGACAACCCCTTCATGGCGGGCGCGTTCAACGGGATAGGCGAAGCGGACAAAGTTATAAACGTCGGAGTAAGCGGACCCGGCGTCGTCAAGACGGCGCTCGCTTCGATACCCGACGGCGACCTCACCGAGGTCAGCGAAACGATCAAAAAGACGGCGTTCAAGATAACGCGCGTGGGACAGCTTGTCGCAAGAGCGGCGAGCGAAATGCTCGGAGCGCGGTTCGGGATAGTGGATCTATCGCTTGCGCCCACTCCGCAGATCGGGGATTCGGTGGCGCACATACTGGAGGAAATAGGGCTCGAACAGGTAGGCGCGGCGGGTACGACCGCGGCGCTCGCGCTTCTCAACGACGCCGTGAAGAAGGGCGGCATAATGGCGTCCTCTCACGTAGGCGGCTTATCGGGCGCGTTCATACCGGTATCCGAGGACGCGGGCATGATAGCCGCGGCGCAGTCGGGCGCGCTCACGATAAACAAACTGGAAGCCATGACCGCCGTATGCAGCGTGGGGCTCGACATGATAGCGGTCCCCGGAGACACGACGGCGGAGGTGATCTCCGCGGTGATAGCGGACGAAGCGGCGATCGGCGTAGTGAACAACAAGACCACGGCGGTAAGACTTATACCCGTATACGGCAAGAAAGAAGGGGAATCGGCGGTATTCGGCGGATTGCTCGGCACGGCGCCGATAATGCCTTTATCCCGCATAAGTCCCGCGAAATTCATTCGTCGCGGCGGCAGGATCGCCGCGCCCGTACACGGCAACAAGAACTGACGTAAAAAGCGGTATTTCCGTAAAACAAAGCGCGTTCCCGGAGGAACGCGCTTTTTGATTTTACCGCGAAGGATATTAAATAAACAGATCGACTATGCCGTACACGAAAAGTATCGCTATGAGTACGGGGCAGACGTAGCGGATATTGGCGGACCAGACGGCTACGAAAGAGGGCTTCGCGGCGGCGGGATCGTGCGCGGCGAGTTCTTTGGCGGCGTTGGCGGGTTTCCAGACGTAGCCCACGTATATGCAGGTAAGTATGCCGACGAGAGGGAGCAGGAAGGTATTGGAGAAGGTGTCGAAGATGGTGAGAAGATCGACTTTTCCTATGAAACCGCCCTGAGAGAGCGAAACCAGAACTCCGACCAGCGTAGCCGCGCCTACCACTATCACGGCGGCTAATTTTCTGTTGAGTCTGAATTTTTCGACGACCACCGCGACGTTGACTTCGATAAGCGCTATGGCGGAGGTGACCGCGGCGAAAAGCACAAGCAGGAAGAACACCACTCCCACTATGCTTCCGAGCACGGGAGGCATGGCGCGGAATACGGCGGGCAATACGACGAATACGAGTCCCGCGCCGGCGGTGGGCTCTTCACCCGCCGCGAATACCGCGGGAAGTATCGCAAAGCCCGCTATCATCGCGACGACGGTATCCGACACGCAGATGAGAAGGGTATTTTTGGTAAGGCTGATCTCTTTGCTTGCGTAACTGCCGTAGGTAGTGCCGATTCCGAGACCTATCGAGAGGGAATAGAACGCCTGTCCGAGTGCGGCAAGGAAAATTCCCGCTACGCCGCCCGACGCTTCTATTCTCGCGAAATCGGGTATGATGAAGAATTTGACGCCCTCGACCGCGCCTTTCATCGTGAGCGCCACTATCATCACGAATACGAGCATGACGAAGAGGAGGGGCATGAGAATTTTATTGACGCGCTCGATACCGTTCTTGACGCCCAGGAGAATGACGGTAAGACATATCGCCATGAATATTATAAGGAATACTATCGGCATCCAGGGATTGCCCACGAAGGAGGAGAATACCGCGTTGTAGTCGCCGCTCTCTACGAAGCTTCCGCCGTCCATATAGCCCACGGCGTAGCGGATAATCCAACCGCCGATCACGCTGTAATAAGAAACTATCACGAAAGAAGCAATACAACTGATAACGCCGGTGAAGCCCCATTTTTTGCCCGCTACGGAGTAAGCGTCGACGACGTTGCGGGCGGCGTGTCTTCCTATCGTGAATTCCGCTATCATGAGCGAAAAGCCTATTACGACGACCATAATGACGTAAGCTATCAGGAAAAGAGCTCCGCCTTGCTGTCCCGCAAGGTAGGGGAAACGCCAGATATTGCCGAG
>JADINF010000029.1 GCA_017694145.1 Candidatus Stercoripulliclostridium pullicola | reverse complement strand
GAATTATCATCCTTATTCTTCCGGCTATTTCCTCCGCGTGAATAAGAAGGACATTTCCGACGCGATAGAGGTAAGCGATCTCGTACACGTCTACGACGGATTGATCGAGAATAAAACTATTTCCGCGTCGGCGTCCGATCCGGAGAACGAGGGAGAATATCTCCCGCTCAATATCGTGTATGCGGACGAAGAACGCATACAGGCGGGCACTTACTTGGTCACGGTGAGCATCGACGAAAGCGTTACGAATTACACCGGCAGCGTGACCGTAGAGCTCGTTATCGAGAAAGCCAAAGTCTATTTCGCCAACCCGACCGATTACGAAACGGTATACAACGGTATGGCGCAACCTTTCGTGCCGGATTGCTACGGCGACGTGGCTATCGATTATGCCGCGCTGGGCATCGTCTCGGAATACTTCTATTTCACAGACGGTACTCCGCTTACTTCGGCGCCTTCGCGTATAGGTAAATACGCGGTGAAAGCCGTCGTGAACGACTTGAACTTCGAGGGCGTTTACGAGGGGACTTCCTCGATCGCTCCGTCACTTAACGCGGACGAACCTTTCACGGGACTCGATCAGATATACAATCCCGCTACCGGAAGCGTGGCGGTCGCTCCCAATTATAATAAGATAATAATAGGCGGCACGAGTTACGCGCACCCGCAAGTCGCGCACGAAGTGATCTACCTGATCGACGGCAAAGAAACGAGCGCGCCTCCCGTGAACGCGGGCGTATATAAAGTGAAAATCGTTTTCGACGAGAACGGATATTCGAAAACGTACGAACAGGAAATGACGGTAGCGAAAGCACAGGCGATATTCGAGATTTCGGCGGTTTACAACAGAACTTATACGTCGGAGCCGGTTTCGTTCAGCGTACCGCTTCCCGCAGGCATAACCGAAGCTCTCTACGAATTTAAGACGTCGGGCGCGAGCGAAGAAGAATTCGTTTCGGAGGCTCCCGCGAATGCCGGCGTCTACGACGTGAGGATAACGCTCATAAGCACGAATTACGAAGGTTCCGCGACCACCGTACTCAATATCGCGAAAGCGGATCCCGAAATAACGGCGTTGCCGTACGTATACGGAACGATAGCGTTCGGTACCGAGTCGGGCGACGTAACGTTCAACGGCGGTAAGGTAATATTCCCCGCGACAGGCGACGACGTGGAGGGAAAGTTCGTGTTGAGTACCGACATTTCGCTGCACGGCGTGGGCAGACATACCGTTACGATAGCTTTCGAACCCGCGGATCCCGACAACTTCAACTCCGTCTACGAAACCATGGAGATAGATATCGTCAAACGCGACCTCTCGCAATATATAACGTTCGTTGACGATTACGTCGAGGAAAACGGCAATTACGTGATCACCTACGCATACTCGGCTTCAGAACTGAGCGTGACGCCCTGCCTGAACGAAGAGGGCAAAGATATCGTGGAAAGCATCGTCGCCAACTACGGCGAACTCAAATTCGTAGTCACTTACAACGGTCAACAGCATAAGCCCTCCGAAGTCAACGCGGAAGGCTACGCCGTAACCGTAAGAATAGACGACGCCAATTTCGGCGGCAATCTTGCCGGCGTGAAGCTCATCGTGGAAAAAGCCGTGCCCACGGTGGAATTACCCGCGTTCAGAACGGTAAATCTCGGAGATACGATCGATAACGATACCATTCTCGGCGGATCGGGTTACGCATACATAACGAACGCTTCGGGCAACGTGAGCGTCAGAGGAACGTTCACTATCGATCCGCGTTACCACGGCGAGGCGACCAAAGCCAACGACAACGCGATTTCCGTGATATTCACTCCCGAAAAAAGCGGTTCGTATCTTACCGTGACCTTACCCGCGATATTGGACGTCAACGGTACGAGCGTCGAGCTAGAAGGCAATATCGTCGTGACCGGCGAAGCGGTTTACGGCGCAAAGCTCGGCGAATTCACGATCTCGCTCAAGTCCGGAAGCGAAGCGGCAAGCATAGGTACGATAGCCTGGGCGGATCCCGACGCGATAGCGGACGCGGGCGGCGAAGCGGAATACGTATTCACGCCCAACGACGAATTCATAAACGAATACAATATCATTCGCGGCACCGTCGTTATGAATAACGTGTTGAAGAACACGATGAAACTCGCTTCGGGAAGCAGGGTATACGTTTACGAAGGCAAGACCCTGCGCGACGCGGTCATCGAATTGAATATGGTTTACGGCGCGAACGATATTCCCGTCACGGGCTTCACCGTAAGCAATATAACTTGCGTGGGTGGCTCGCTTGACGAATCCGTCGGCGGATCCGGCGCGGGCACGTATCTCGAGAACGTTTCGCTCACGTTCACGGTAAGCCATCCCAATTTCGAGGATTACAGCGCGAATATGCAGATATACGTTTACCGCGAAATAACCGAATTTTCCGTCAAGAATCCTTCCAAGTATTATGACGGCGAGCCGGTAGGGCTCGAAGAGCTCGGTATAAGCGCGGGCAACACCTATTATGCGCTCGACGCAAGCGATTTTTACATCGAAAAGTTAATTCTCAACGGCGAAGAAACCGACGAGATCCGCGCGGCGGGAGTTTATACGGTGACCGTTTCGATAGACGAGGGCGTCACGGAGAGCGGCAACGTATATTATTACGGTAATCACAAGGGAACGTATACGTTTACTTATACCGTGGCGAAACGCAACCTCAGCGACATCATGTCCGTAACGGGTAACGAAAAGGTTTATGCGGACAGCAGCGTCAAGCTGACGGTGAGCTTCGGCGAATACGACGGCAAAGTGGACCTTTCCACGCTGGTATATCATTATTATGCTGCGGACGGCAGCAGAGATTACGGCGTGTTGCCTCCCACGGACGCGGGCAATTACAAAGTGACCGTCACAATTTCCGACGGCAATCCTTCGTTTACCGCGAGCAGGGAATTCGATTACACAATAACGAAGAGGACCGCGACGATCACTCTCGAGAGCACGTATAATTATACGTATGATCCCAACCTCACGGTAGACGTCGTGCCGGAAGTTTCCAATAACCTTACTTCCGATTCGTATAAGATATATTACCGCAAGCAGGGCGCTACCGTGGAAACCGCGGACAAACCCGTCGAAGCGGGCGTGTACGTCGTAAGAGTGGAGATCGTGCATTCCAATTATACCGGTTCGGCAACCTCAACAGTCAATATCGCGAAAGCCGATCTCGAAGTGACCTACGTGCCCACGCTCGATAAGATCAATTACGGCGTCAAACTCGGTTCCTCCGGCATAAGCGGCGGACAGGTGGTTTCGATGCTTACGGGCACCGCCGTAAGCGGTAAATTCGTATTCGTCGATCCCGACAACGCTTCGCTTCCCGTGGGCAGCAATACGGTGAGTCTAAGGTTTGTTCCCGACAATTCCAACTATAACGACGTGTATACCTCGGCATTGATAGTCGTAGAGAAGGCGCACGCTTCGCTAGAGGATCTCTCGCTCACCGCCGTATACAACGGAAAGGCGCAGTATCCCACTTTCAAGACCGATCTCAAACTCAAATATTCATTCACGCAGAACGGTTATAACGTGGACAGCGCGATAGCCGCGGGCGAATACGTGGTTACCGTGGTCGTAGACGACAAGAATTACGAAGGGTCCAAGCAAGTCACTTTCACCATCTCCAAGGCTTCGCCCGTGCTGGAGGAATCCGTAATGCCCGTAGCGGGCTCCGTCGAATACGGCAGATCGCTAGGCAACAGCTATATCGGCGGCGGTAAGATGGTTTATCTTAAGGGAGGATCCGCTATCGCGGGAAGTTATTATTTCCTCAACGAAGATACCGTGCTCGGCGACGTGGGCGTATACGAAGGCGTACAATTCGCGTTCGTGCCCGCAGATTCCGCGAATTACGAAGTTTACGTCGGCACTCTGACGGTTGAGGTCACCAAGGCTACCGCGACGATCACGGTAAGCAACAATTCCTTTACCTTCGGAGCCACGGCGGATGAAATAATTAGCGCGCTCAAGTTCTCGACTTCCCCCGCAAACATGCAGGTGATCAACGACGCGAAATTCGACGACGGCGTAACCGTGCCGCGGGTAGGTACTTATTTGTTCACCGCTTCGATAAGCGATCGCAATTATCAGGGAACGCTTCAATTTGCGGTATATATAAATAAGAAAGGTATAGATATAAATTTCTATCGCGATACCAACGTTGTGGACAGATATACCTACACTTACGGCAATACTTCGCCGGCGATGCCCAGGATAGTTATCGACACTCTCGTCGACGTGGACGAACTCGACTATGCCGAAATACAGGGAATGATAATCTGTCAGTATTTCTCCGCAGATGACGAAGAGGGCGCGATACCTTCAGTGGTGCAGCCTTCCTCCGTCGGGGATTATTACGTAACGGCTATACTCAATCATCCCGATTACTACATACTCGAGGACAGCGCAAGAATATCTTACAGCGTTACGAGAGCGACGGTGAGTTCTATAACGTTCGATCCCGATCTTTTGTCCAACCAGATCTACGGTTCGGTAAGCGTACCCGTGGTGGTGACTTCGCCCGCAGGCGTAGGCGTGCGCGTGGAATTCCCCGGCTACGAAAGCATGCCGCTTTCCGCAGGCAACTACAGTATAAAAGCCGTTATCGACGACCCCAATTATTTCTCTACGGAATTGACGGCGATGTTCCGCATCAATCCCAAAGAAATAAGCATAGAGAATATCAAAGTGCAGAACAAGGCTTACGACGGTCTGCCCAACGTGACGGTGACGGGCGAACTCAGCGGCGTAATGGTAGGCGACGAAGTGATACTCAGTATGACTGCTACGACAATGGGCGGGAAGTCCGAAGTCGGCACCTATGGCGTGGTGATAACTTCCTGGGAGCTCGGCGGTCTGCACGCGGCTAACTACAAAGTTTACGAACCCGTTTACAGCCTTTTCGTGAAGATATCGAGCAACGTGATCACCGATAAAGCGACCGGGTCTTATATCACTACTCCCGGAGGATTCAGTTCCAACATAACCGTGTCCTTCTCCGAAGTTTACGACACGGTAAACAAGAGCAATTTCTTTACTAAGTTGTTCGGGCAGAAAGCCACCGTACAGGTGATAGAGATCAAGGAGAACGGATTTGATACCGTGCTCGGAGAGAAGGTCAAATTCTACGCGAAGATACCGGACGAATATCTCAACAGTCAGAATCTCGTGGTGGAAGGTCTCGGAAATCTCTCGAGCGTGACCGATTTCACGCGGGAAGGCAATTATATTACATTCTACGCCGACTCTTCGGGCGAGATCGTATTCTATACCAACGATTTCCCGTACTGGGTGATAATCGTTATCGGCGCGGTCGTTATAATAATACTCGGAATAATAATCATACTTATAGCCGCCCCGATGCGCAGGCGCAAACACGTCAACGCGGGAGCGCGTAAGATACACAAATGGAGCGAAAACCGCGGAAGCCTCGAGGAAAGCTATATGAGAGAACTCAAGGCGAAACGGGAAGCCAAGAAACGCAGATGGAGATTATAAAGTTATTCAGCGCGCGTAAGCGCGGCATAGCCGCGGCGTGCGCGTGCGTGATTTTAATAGTACTGGCGGCAACGCTGTGCGCGTGCGTGCTTGCGACGCACGGGCGCGGCGAAGGCGTCGCGTACGCCGATAACGACTCGTCCATAGGCGCGGGCGGAGGAACGCTCAATATAAGCGACGTCACCGATTACGCCGAAGGCGTTTACGGATACAACGGAGCCACGGCGGGCGTCACTCTCAAAATAAGCGCTCCCGCTTCCGCGACGGGAATATATATCGCTTACGACGTGGACGCCGCGGGTAACGTGGACGACGCCGTTTACGGAAGCGACGACTGGTTCTGGGCTATCAAAGGCGACGACGTCGAGGATTCCGAGATACCGTATATGAAGGTTACGGGGGAAGGGAGCGTTTCACGCGAGGACGAGGGTTCCTTTTTCGACGCGGAATGGACGGCGGTCACTACCGCAAACTCAATCAAAACGTTGCAGGTGACCGTCCATATCAACGGCGAATTGAACGTAATGTGCACTTTCGACGGCGAAAATCCGATGTACGCCAACAGGCAGGTCAGGGAAATCGACTGGATGTCTCCCGTACCGGAAGCAGACAAATACGGCAATCTCGTCGAGGGTTACAGGGCGACTGCGGGTAACGGCTCTTACGTATTCAAGGCGAAAACAACTTTTACCGACAGATTTACGTCGAGCGAATTCGGTACGGGATACAGCGGCATATTTTACGTAGCGATATTTTATACCGACGCCGCGCTTTCTAACGAAGACGCGGGCGAGGGCGGTATTCAGCCTGAATGGAATATCGTCAAGGAATTTACGATAAATAACGTCGTTCAGCTGTCTTACGTGCTCGAATTCGATATCGCAGACGACGGATATTACTATTATTACGCGCTCGACAGAGTAGGCAACATGTCGGTAGGCGCGTTGTTTGCCGACAAGGTGGTGATAGAAGTGGACGAACGCTTCACCGTGGACGTTACCGTAGGCGGCGTTACCACCAAACTCAACGTGCAGGAGTACATGACTTCGTACGGCGCGGAGATAGAAAACAACAAGGATAAAGTCAATACCGCTTTGTACGAAAAGGCGTCTTCGGCATACGGCAATCTTATGCTTGCGTTCATGGCTTCGGATCCCGACGTCGGCGAGTTGTATTTCTCGTTCGTTGATAACGAACTGAAAGAATTTACCGACGGCTATAAGTACGGCGCGGATTACGTTGTCGAAATAATCAACGAAGATCTCCTTTTCGGAGAACTGACCGTACT
>JADINF010000002.1 GCA_017694145.1 Candidatus Stercoripulliclostridium pullicola | reverse complement strand
GCGCTGCACCGCGCTTCACCGAAAGGCTGTGCACGGTTATATTTTCGGGGGAAAGCGCGATGACTCTGTCGAGGGAAGCCTTAAAATCGTCCGGAGTTTCGTTCTCCAGCCCCGCGATAAGGTCGGTATTTATATCGAAACCGTATCCGCGGGCAATGCGGAACGCTTCGAGAAACTGCGCCGTCGTGTGCTTCCTGCCGATCGCCGCGAGCGTTTCGTCCTTGAGCGTCTGCGGATTGACGGACACCCGCGTAACGCCGCCTGCGGCAAGCACGCGCATTTTCTCGTCGGTCACCGAATCGGGTCTACCGGCTTCGACTGTGAATTCCGTACCGTAAGAAGTAAGCGAAACGAGCCGCTTGAGCTCCTCCGCCGAAAGCGAAGTGGGCGTGCCGCCTCCGAAATACACGCTTCTGACTTTGAGGTCGTCGCGCCGGATAACGGCGCCTATCGCTTCGAGCTCCTCAGCCACCGCGTCTACGTAAGCGGGTACGAGCTTCCTCACTCTCGCGTATTCCGTCGATATGAACGAACAGTATCTGCACCGCGTGGGACATATCGGTATATTGACGAATACGTCCACGCCCTCGCCTTCGGAATTATATACGGGAGCCTGTCCCGCCACGACGTCCGCGATGAGCTTCGCACGCAACGGTTCGACGTCGTATTCCTCGGTGAGATAATCGACAATGTTGCTATGGCTACCGATTGCACGGTAATAAACGGCGGTCGGGCGCACGCCCGTGAGAGAGCCGTACGGTAAAGAAATACCGGTAAGTCTGTTGCAATAGCTATATAATTTCCTCTTTACGAAACTTTTGAAAATCCTCTTGTCCTCAAGTTCTCCCTTCCCCGGCGCGGGACATGTCTCCTCGACTGCGGGCGCGCATGAAGAAGCTATGCGTACGCGCACAGACCCGTCGTCTGTCATATCGGCAGCGACCGAAACATACCCTTCCGCTTCCGCGTCGATAACTATATACGGAGAAAACGCCCTGACAACTTCCTGAACGTCGTTCATATAGGAAGGCAGGGCGGCGCAATCAAGGCGCAAGGAAATAACGCTCATAATATTACGTAATTTATGGGATTGTTGCGGGCTTCGTATTCGAGATTACTTACCGGTCCGTGTCCGGGGTAAACGGTAATGTTGCGCGCGTTGTCTATGGAAAACAGTTTTGCCGCCGAAGATACGAGCGCGTCTATACTGCCGCCCGGAAAATCCGTCCTTCCGTAGCTTCCCGCAAAAATGGTGTCGCCCGAAAAGAGCGCGTTGCCCGCAAGATAGCACACGCCCCCCGGAGTATGTCCGGGGGTATGTATAACTTCGAAACGTACTCCCGCAAGATCCAGCTTTTCGCCGCCTTTAAGGAGTTTGTCGGCGTGGAAATATCCGGAGCCCGTCTTTAATCCGAATCTGCCGCCCATGCTCCCCTGCGTATACAGTTTGTCTTCGTCCGCTTCGTGCACGTAAATTTCCGCACCCGCTTTCTGCCACTCGCTTCCGTCGTAAATGTGATCGAAATGTCCGTGAGTAAGCAGAACGTATTTCACGGTGAGCCCGTGCTCGGCACAGAAGGAATTGATCTTGTTGAAACCCCTTCCGCAGTCCACGAGCACTGCTTCCGAAGAATTCTCGTCATATACGAGATAGCAGTTCCCGTCCATGAAAAGCGGGAAATTGAATGTCTTAACTATCATTTTATTTTACAGTCTTTCGGCTATCGCTTTGAGGAAATCGACGCTGTTTACTCCGCGCGGAGTAATACCTTCCTTGTTGAAAAGCCCCACGAGGTCCTTGGTCATCACGCCGCTCTCGATGGTGTCGGTCGTGGCTTTCTCGAGCTTACGGGCGAATTCGACGAGTTCGTCGTTATGGTCGAGTTCGCCGCGCTTCGCGAGCGCGCCCGTCCAGGCAAATATCGTCGCCACGGAATTCGTGGAAGTTTCTTCTCCTTTGAGATGCTTATAGTAGTGACGGGTAACGGTGCCGTGCGCGGCTTCGTATTCGTATTTCCCGTCGGGAGAAACGAGCACCGAGGTCATCATCGCGAGCGAACCGAAAGCGGTAGCGAGCATATCGCTCATCACGTCGCCGTCGTAATTCTTACACGCCCAGATGAAACCGCCTTTACTGCGCATAACGCGCGCCACGGCGTCGTCTATAAGGGTATAGAAGTATTCGATACCCGCTTTCTCGAATTCGGAAGCGTATTCCGCTTCGTATATCTCAGCGAAAATATCCTTGAAACGGTGGTCGTATATCTTGCTTATCGTGTCTTTCGTCGCGAACCAGAGATCCTGCTTCGTGGAAAGCGCGTAATTGAAGCACGATCTCGCGAATCCCGCGATGCTCGCGTCGAGATTGTGCATTCCCTGTATGACTCCCGCCGAAGGCATTTCCTTGATGAGCTTCTTCTCTCCGGAAGGAAGCTCCATATACACTTTGCCTCCCTCGGGAACGTACGCTTCCACTCCCGCGTATACGTCGCCGTATGCGTGACGGGCGATGGTTATCGGTTTCGTCCAGTTACTTACGAGCGGTTTGATGCCGTCCACGAGTACGGGCGCACGGAATACCGTTCCGTCGAGTATCGAACGCACTGTGCCGTTCGGCGACTTCCACATCTTGCTGAGTTTGTATTCCTCCACGCGCTGCGCGTTGGGGGTTATCGTCGCGCATTTCACGCCCACTCCGTATTTCTTGATGGCGTATGCCGCGTCGGAAGTCACTTGGTCGCCCGTTTTCTCTCTCTCGGGAAGTCCGAGGTCGTAATATTCGGTCTTGAGGTCGACGTACGGCAAAATAAGTATTTCCTTGATCTTTTGCCAGAGGATACGGGTCATTTCGTCGCCGTCGAGCTCTACGAGCGGCGTAGTCATTTTGATTTTGGTCATATATTGAGTTCCTTTGGATTGATATTTTCGTATTTGGTGAAAGTTACCGTGAAACCGTTATCGCTTACGGGCTCGCTTCTCCATATCTCGCGCCAGCCTTCCCTGCCGTCGAGTTTTGGGAAAAACACTTTGGCGTCGCCTACGGCGTCCACTTTGGTGACGTAAGCGTATTTGCAATAATCTATCATCGTAGCATAGAACATCGCTCCGCCCACGACGAACACGTCGTCGGTATCGTAGTTTTTAAGTTCCGCGAAAAGCTCTTGAAGCGTAGGAAACACCTTGCAGTCGTCGCGGGTGAATACGTCGCTCAATACGAGATTTACTCTGTTCGGAAGCGGCTTCGAGCCGGGGAAAGAAAGTAGAGTATTCCCGCCCATAACGATGACCTTGCCCGAAGTTTTTTCCTTAAAATACTTCAGGTCGGCGGGCAGATGAAATAACATACCGTTATTCTTGCCTATGCCCCATTCTCTGTCGACAGCCACAATCGCCTGCATGTTGTCATCCTCCGGCACGCCGCGCTTTCGAGGCGGCTTTACGCAAAAAACGTTCGCAACGCGCGTACGCCTACGTACATCGCGACATAATGATATATTATAGCATATCGCTAGCGGATTTCAAAGTACTTTTTTAATAAATCGTCGCGCGCGCCGTGCGTAAGAGAAAGGAGCGGATTGTCGCCGCTCCCCTTCCGTCGGTCAAGGTGTGGCGCGAAGTTCAGATCGCCACCTCTATTTTCTTTCCCAAAGGCGTATATTCGTATCCCTCAAGCGCAAAATCGGATACCTTGAAGTCGTAAAAGTTTTTGACGTCCATATTCATTACGAACTTCGGCGCCGGGAACTGTTCGCGCTCGATTATCTCTTCCACGATGGGAATATGTCTGTCGTAGACGTGCGCGTCGGCTATGACGTGCACGAGCTCTCCTACTTCGAGCCCGCTTACCTGCGCCATCATGTGTTGAAGCACGGCGTATTGTACGACGTTCCAGTTGTTGGCGGTAAGCATGTCCTGCGAACGCTGATTGAGTATGCAGTTGAGAGTCTTGCCCGACACGTTGAACGTCATCGAATACGCGCAGGGATAGAGATTCATTTCGTGAAGATCCGCATGCACGTAGATATTCGTCATTATTCTTCTGGACTGCGGATTGTTCTTCAGATCGTACAGAACTCTGTCCACCTGGTCGAATTCCCCTTCTTTGTAGATGTGCTTAACTCCGAGCTGATAGCCGTAAGCCTTGCCTATCGAACCACTTTCGTCCGCCCACGAGTCCCAGATGTGCGAATTGAGATCGTGCACGTTGTTCGATTTTTTCTGCCATATCCACAGTATCTCGTCTATCGCCGCTTCGAAAGCCGTTTTACGCAGGGTGATGATCGGAAATTCCTTGCGGAGATCGTATCTGTTCACGATACAGAATTTTTTCACGGTATGCGCGGGCGTTCCGTCCGCCCAATGCGGTCTTACCGCGAGCTCCGCGTCGCTGTAACCGTTGTCAAGTATGTCGCGCATGTTCGCGACGAATATCCCGTCGGCATAACTCATTTGTCTGCTCCTTCCCCGTAACCCGATAGACCCGTTACGTATTTTTTACAATTATACCACATTTCCCGCTGCGGGCAACTCTTATTTTCAAATAAAACGTTATTTTACGCTCCATTTCGTCTCGCTTGCGCGCGGGCGCATTCATATAGGAATTTAAGTTTACAAGCCCGAATTTATATGGTATAATTAGTCGGAGTATTTACAAAAATTAGGAGTACTATGAATCCGATTTACAGAAAATATAAGGAGCGTTTCATACAGATAAGCGGCAATAACCGCAGTCTTTACGTGAAAGGCATCGTCAAAAAATACACTTTCGATATCGGCGCGATAATGGAAAACCGCAACGATACCGACGAATTCCTCGATTTCCTGTGGCACGGCAGAAGGTCGTTCTCTTTGATCAACGACAAGGTTGTCGCCAAACTTCTGAAGCAGGCGGCAAAGACCGATTCGGTGAACGAAGAAGCGGACAGACTCACCGTAGCTACCGACGCCGACGCGCTCGCCGCGGAAGCGGAATCGGTCACCGTGCGCCGCGCTAAACAAGCCACGCCGCAAAGCCGCGTGAACAAAATTGTTTCCTCTCAGATCGACAGTCTCAAATATCTCAAACGCGAAGTGGAAGAGATCGAGAAAGAAACGGGACTCTACGATTTATATATCGGATATCCTTTCGTTATCGGCAGTCTTTCCGCAGACATACAGCTCAGAGCGCCTCTCCTTCTTTTCCCCGCACACATTTCGATAGAAAAGGACGAAGCTACGCTCACCTTAACGCCGAACCAGCCGATAATGCTGAACAAAGCGTTCGTGCTCGCGTACGCCAAAGAGCATAACATACCCACCGAAAAGCTGATACAGGAATTCGATCCTCTGGCGGAGGACGCTTTCGGCGGCGCATACGACGTAGTGGATTATCTGAACGCGCACGGCTTCAAACTGCGCTCCGTGAGGCGCAAATCCTTGCAGAGCTTCGACGCGAGCGGAACCCCTCTCGAAGGGCTCGAAGTACGCAACTATGCCGTTATCGGGAAATTCCCGCTTGCGAACGCCATTTACAACGATTATCTCGCGCTCGAAAAAGACGACCTGACCACGCCTTCTATCGAAGCGTTGCTTTCCCCGAACAACGAGAAAAAGCGCGAAGGTATATTCGAGCGAAAGCGCAGAGCAAAACGCGAACTCAAATTGAGTAAGCGCAAAGACATGATGGTCACGCCGTCGTATTACCCTATCAACGACCTCGATTACGCGCAGGAGAACGCGCTCGTCGAGATCAACCGACGCGACAACATCGTCATATACGGACCGCCCGGAACGGGCAAATCGCAGACGATAGTCAATATCATAAGCGACGCTTTATGCAAGAACAAGCGCGTTCTCGTGGTAAGTCAGAAGCGCGCCGCTCTCGACGTCGTATTCTCCCGACTCGGAAAGCTCAATACGAAAGCTATGCTGATCCCCGATCCGGAGAAGGACAAGAACGCATTTTTCGAGAGACTGCGCACCATGCACGCGGCGACCGCGACTGCCGACTACGCCGACAAACAGGATTATTATAAGAAAACGGAATTCGACATCCGTCAGGAGATAGACATCCTGCAGTCGATAAGCGACACCCTGTTCAACCGCACCGAATTCGGGCTCACCTTGCAGGAAATGTATGCGGGAAGCTACAATATCGGCAAGGACACCAAGGACTATAAGCTTTACGGCGAACTCAAAAAGACGGATATAATCGAGGAGAATTATCCCACTCTTAACGAGAGCATAAAGCTTGTCAACGACAAAAATCTCGCGAAATTCTACCTCACGCGGGTGGAACTCGTCAAGAGTAACGAAATGGTCACGCATATCCTGTCGGATATCGACATGCACCAACTCAAGGAAGCGCAGTCGCTTATCGAAAAGCTGCTTTCGAAACCTCTCGTGCCTTTCGACAGTTCGAGGTATCCTTACAGCAGATATCTTACCTCTTTCTATCTCGAAAACGCCGCTTCCGACCGCCGCACGCTTAAGCGCGTGGCGAAAACGATAACCTCTTTCGAACACCCGGTGCTTTCCGGTTGGATGCACGCTTCGGCGTTCCCGCTTTTGTGGCCGCTGTATCCTTTCCTTCGCCTCAAATACGGCGAATACTGCGAAAACGTAAAGATCGACTTAAACGTCGCGAAAAACGTGCTCGACGATTACGCCGAGGACTTCCGTCCCCTTTCCAAAGTGCTCGACAAAGGCGGCTATGCGCTCGCCGTGGGCGGACTTATCAACGGCAACACCTGCTTCCTCGAGAAACTTCAGGACGCTCTGAACAGTTACGTCAAGGTCCGCGACATGAATACCGCGCTCAACGCCCTGAGCCCCGAAGTAAAAGCGGTGCTCGACTTCGCCTACGAACATTCGGACGGCAATCTACGTTCGATGCGCGAAGTTCTCGACAAGATACTGCCTTTACGCATTTATCACGAAATAGTTTCGATGGACGCGCTCATCGAGCCTTTCCTCTCGAAAACGGTCACCTTCGACGAGATGCGCCACCGCATACTGCGCTTGAAATCCGATCAGCGCGAGCTCTCGAGATCGCTCGCGACTTCTATGTTCAGCGCGGAGTATTCGGAGTATTTCAAGAACGCGGAACACCGTAAAGACTTCCTCTACGACATTCAGAAACAGCGCGCGTTGCGCCCCATAAGGCAGATGTTCGACTATTACGACGAATTCCTCCTGAGGCTCTTCCCCTGTTGGCTCCTCTCGCCCGAAGTCGTAAGCACGATACTTCCCTTGAAACGCGATCTTTTCGACCTCGTCGTATTCGACGAAGCATCGCAGATATTCATAGAGAACGCCCTTCCCGCAATTTACCGCGGCACGAAAGTGGTAGTCGCGGGCGACAGCAAACAGCTGCGTCCGACCGCCGGTTTCGTCAAAAAGTATTTCGGGGATTATTCGGTTGACAACGGACTCGACCTTTCCACGCAGGCGGCGCTCGAAGTGGAAAGTCTGCTCGACCTTGCGACTTCGAGATATTATCCCGTGCACCTCTCCTATCACTACCGCAGTAATTTCGCGGAGCTTATTGATTTCTCGAACGCGGCTTTCTACGAAAACAAACTGCAGATAGCGCCCAACACGGGCAAGAATTATTCCGAGCCGCCCATCGAACGCATCAAAGTAAAAGGCACGTGGCAGAACAGGCATAACCACGAGGAAGCGGCTGCGGTCGTAAAACTCGTGAAAAACATTTTCGCCCGCCGCGAAATGAACGAGACCGTCGGTATAGTCACGTTCAATATCGAGCAAAAGGAATATATCGAAGACCTTCTGGACGCGGAAGCGGATAAAACTCAGATATTCCGCAAGCAGCTTTTCAAGGAGCGTAACCGCGTCGAGGACGGCGAGAACGTGGGACTTTTCGTGAAGAACCTCGAAAACGTACAGGGCGAGGAACGCGACATAATCATCTTCAGCGTAGGTTACGCGCGTAACGATTACGACCGCGTGGTGGCGCAGTTCGGCTCCCTCTCCGCAGAAGGCGGAGAAAACCGTCTGAACGTCGCTATTACGAGGGCGAAGAAAAAGGTTTACGTCGTGACGAGCATAGAGCCCGAGGAACTCGACCGCAACGAAACGACCAAAAACCCCGGTCCGAAACTTCTGAAGAAATATCTTTCCTATGCCCGCGCGGTATCTTCGCGCAATCCGGGCGAAGTGAAAGACATCCTGCAGACGATACACCGCTCCGCCGAAGTGATAGACCCTATCGGCGCTTACGAGGAACAGATCAAGGAACAGCTCGAAAAGCTCGGTTACGAAGTAGATATCAACCTCGGTAACACCGATTATAAGCTTTCGCTCGGAATATACGATCCCGAACTCGAAAGATACGTGCTGGGCGTGGAATGCGATTATCAGGCATATCATTCGAGCTCGAGCGTGCTCGAACGGGACGTATACCGCTTCAAATTTCTCGAGAGCAAAGGTTGGCTCATCGTGCGCGTATGGTCGCGCGACTGGTGGCTTTCGAGAGCGAAAGTGCTTACCGACCTCGTACAGATAATAGAACGTCAGAAATCCGTTCTGCGCGAAAAGCTGAACGCTAACAAATAAATCAACAAGTAAACAAGGAGATATCTGAATGATACATTTTTTCTATGACGCAGACAGCGAAATGAACCTCGTCAAAGCCCGCGAATACGGTATCGACAACGAAAAATATTTTATCAAGATGCCCTACAGCATCTGCGGCGAAAATCATCCCTGCGAGCTCATCACGCCCGAACTCAGCAAAGACTTTTTCGATAAAGTACGCGCCGGCAACATGCCCAGCACTTCTGCGCTGAATTCGGAAGAATACAAAGAGATATTCGAGCCCGCTTTCAAGGAAGGCGGCGAAATACTTTACGTTTCCTTCTCGTCCGCGATGAGCGCGACGTTCGATCATCTCGAAGTGGCGCTTAAAGATCTCAAGAGCCGTTATCCCGACGTCAAATTCACCCGTTACGATACCAAAGCCATCAGTATGGGTACCGGTATCGCGGTTATCGCGGCGGCGAAGTACATACAGAGCGGCAAATCCGTTGCGGAGACCGTGGCAATGCTGGACGAGCTCGTGCCGCACATAAACATAACCATCGTGGCGGACGACCTCAATTACCTCAAGAGAGGCGGCAGGCTCACCGCTGTCAAAGCGCTTTTCGGCACCGTGCTTCAGATAAAGCCCATCATTAAGCTGACTACTGCGGGCACTCTCATTCCCACCTCCTCTGTCGCGGGAAGAAATAAAGCGCTCATGACCGTCGTAAGCGAGATAACCAACGGCGCGCAGAGACTCGACGAATATCCCGTCGTCATAATGAACGCCGACTGCCGCGCCGAAGCGGAGCGCGTTGCGGACAGGATAAAAGCGCAGCTTCCTTCCGCAGACGTATGGCTTTGCGACGTAGGTCCCGTTATCGGCACCCATTGCGGACCGGGAACGATAGGTATATGCTACGTAGGCGCCGAACGCCCCGCACCGATCAAAGATTAAATCATGCGTAAGACGATAGCCGCCGTTATCCTCGTAGCGATAACGGCGTTGTCGCTTTTCACATTGACTTCCTGCAAGGGAAACGCCGAAGGCTTTGTCTTCGGCACTTATTATTCTTACGATTACGAAGGCTACCTGTCGCGATCGGAGATAGGCAAGATCGAAGCGGTAGCCGCCGACATAGATGCCGCCCTCTCCGTTTCCTACGAAAACAGCCTCGTATACGCGCTGAACGCTTCGGGCGCGGGCGGCAAAATAACGCTTAACGCCTATGCCGAGGAAGTTTATTTGCTTTCCTCGGAAATTTACGCCGCCTGCGACGGTGCGTTCGATCCCGCGTCGTTCCCGCTTACGGAACTGTGGAAATTCTCTCCCGACACCTTCATAGGAGCCGCAGAGTCCGTACCTTCCGAAGAAGAAATAGCGGCGGCTCTCGCCCTAAGCGATTTTTCGTTTTTTACATACGACGCCGCGGAACACACTCTTACTAAAAGCGCAGACGGAGCGAAAATAGATTTCGGCGCCGTGGCGAAAGGCTACGCCGCGGATAAAGTGTTCGAAGCTCTTATCGCCTGCGACGTTAAAAACGCGGTCGTGGACATAGGCGGCACCATACGTTCGTCCGACGAGATAGAATTATACGTAGCCGATCCTCGCAATCGGGATTATGCGGCGCGCGTTATGCTCGACGGAAAAGCGGTCTCCACGAGCGGAGATTATCAACGTTGTTATTTCATAGACGGCGTGCGTTATCACCATATAATGGATAAAACGGGTCATCCGGCAGGTCTGGGAGATCCGAATGCGCCGATAAGCGTCACCGTCGTAGGCTATAGCGCCGCTGTATGCGACGCGTTGTCTACAGCCGTCATGGTACTCGGATACGAAGCTTCCGTTCCTCTCGTGACGGGTTACGGCTGTTCCGCTCTCATCATCACCGAAACGGGATATTATACGATCGGGGAGGAAGTTTTTGAAATTCTTACGGAAAGACAAAAACTTAATTGAGCATTACCGCAAGTCGGCTCCTTTCACCGCTTTCGACCTCGTGCTCGTCGCATTGATAGTTTTCGCCGTGACGGTATGCGTAGGCGCGCTCTCCCCTAAGGAAGAAGCCGCTTTCGCGTACGTTTACGTAGACGGCAGGGAAGTGGGCAGATACGCTCTCGCAAGCGACAGGGAAATACCTTTGCTCGACGGTCGCGTCACGCTGACCGTATCGGACGGCGCCGTCGCCATCACGGGAAACGACTGCCCTAACGGTATATGCCTTAAAACGGGATATATCTCGAAAGCGGGCGAACGCATTGTCTGCGTGCCGAATAAAATTTCGGTAGTACTCCGCACGGACGACGGTTCTTCGGGCATATACGTTACGGGAGGAGGCGGATCGTGAAAAAATTTTCCACACGTAAACTCGCATACACCTCCGTACTTCTCGCGGTTGCGCTGGTCGCGGGAAGTATAGAAGCTGTCGTCCCCCCTATCATACCCGCGCTTCCTTTCGTAAGGATAGGTTTTTCCAACGTAGTCACGATATTTTGCTATCTCGTGCTCGGCTTTCCGAGCGCTTTGGCGATATCCGCGCTGAAGTCGGTACTCGTGCCGATATTCGTGGGTAATCCCGTCATGGCGCTCTATTCTCTCACCGCTTCGGTAGGCTCCTTCCTCGTGAGCGTTCTTCTCCTCAGGATCAAACGCTCCGGTCTTCCCGTGATAAGCGTACTCGGCGCGATAACTCACAATATGTTACAGCTCTGCGTGGCGGCGCTTATGACGGGCTCCGCGATAGTATTCGGATACGCGCCGTGGCTCGTGATAACGGGCGCGGGCGCGGGACTCGCCACGGGAGTCACGCTCTATCTCCTCGTCAGATTTTTACCCGCGCGCCTTACCGAAAACATAGATTGAATTTTTTTACGAAAAATCCCGAAAATATACGGTCAGTCCTCGCCGAGGTTTTTCATGTGTTTGTCGAACGGCAGAAATTCGTCGTCCGCTTCCCTCGAATCGCAACTGAAAACGGTATTGAGATTTAACGCCCTTTTCACGACGTTATAAC
>JADINF010000028.1 GCA_017694145.1 Candidatus Stercoripulliclostridium pullicola | reverse complement strand
CTTCACGCCCGCAGAGGAAGTGCTCAAGGACGACCCGGACGGCATAATGCTTTCGAACGGTCCCGGCGACCCCGCCGAGAACAAGGAAATAATAGCGATAGTAAGAGATCTGCTCGGCAAAAAACCGCTTTTCGGAATTTGCTTAGGACACCAGCTCACGGCGCTCGCTACGGGCGGCAAGACCGTTAAACTCAAATACGGACACCGCGGAGGTAACCAACCGGTGAAGGACCTCGAGAGCGGCAGAACGGTGATAACCTCGCAGAATCACGGTTACGCCGTGGACGGCGCGTCGCTCAAAGCGGGTAAGGTGAGCCATATCAACGTGAACGACAATACCTGCGAAGGCGTCGCTTATCCGGAGCTCGACGCGCAGACGGTGCAATTCCATCCCGAGGCGTGCGCGGGTCCCAAGGATATGGAAGGACTTTTCGAGCAATTCATACGCAGGATGACGGAGGATAAATAGTATGCCCCTTGACAAACGGATCAAAAAGGTACTTGTTATAGGTTCGGGACCTATAGTAATAGGACAGGCGGCGGAATTCGATTACGCGGGTACTCAGGCTTGCCGCGTACTGAAAGCGGCGGGCATCGAAGTAGTGCTCGTCAACTCCAATCCCGCTACGATAATGACGGACAAAGCGCTCGCGGACGAAATATATCTCGAGCCGCTCACTCTGGAAACGGTCAAACGTATAATCGTCAAAGAGAAACCGGACAGCATACTCGGTACGCTGGGCGGGCAGACGGGGCTCACGCTTTCGATGCAGCTCGAGAAAGAGGGCTTTTTGAAGGCGCACAACTGCAGGCTCATAGGTACCAACGCCGAAGCGATATGCAAAGCGGAGGACAGGGAGCTTTTCAAAGAAACGATGCAAAGCATCGGTCAGCCCTGTATACCTTCCGACATAGCCAACGAGCTTTCGGAAGCGCTCGCGGTGGCGAAGCGCATAGGATATCCCGTCATCATCCGACCCGCGTTCACGCTGGGCGGTAACGGCGGCGGAGTGGCGTACAACGAGGAGGAGCTCCGTTCGGTCGCGGCGACGGGACTCGACGTTTCGCCGATACACCAGGTGCTTGTCGAAAGATACATTTACGGTTGGAAGGAGATAGAATTCGAGACGATGCGCGACGCTATCGGCAACGCGATAGCGGTGTGCAGTATGGAGAACGTGGACCCCGTGGGCGTGCATACCGGCGACAGCATAGTGGTTGCGCCCGCGCTCACCCTTTCGGACAGGGAATACGAGATGCTCCGTTCCGCTTCTTTGGACATAGTGGCGGCGCTCGGCATAGTGGGCGGCTGTAACTGTCAGTACGCGCTCAATCCCGACTCCATGGAATACGCCGTTATCGAAGTGAACCCCCGCGTGTCGCGTTCGTCCGCGCTCGCGAGCAAGGCTACCGGCTATCCGATAGCGAAGGTTTCCACGAAAATAGCGCTCGGCTACACGTTGGACGAGATACCCAACGAGGTGACCGGCAAGACCTGCGCCTGCTTCGAGCCCGCGATAGACTATATCGTGTGCAAGTTCCCGAAGTGGCCCTTTGACAAATTCGTATACGCCTCGCGCACGCTGGGCACGCAGATGAAGGCGACGGGCGAAGTCATGAGCATAGGCGCCAATTTCGAGTCCGCCGTAATGAAAGCGGTTCGCGGAGCGGAGATAGGGCTCGACACCCTTAACGCCAAGGGCTATGACGGCAAGGACGTCGAAGCCATGCTCTCGAACATGGACGACTTAAGGCTTTTCACCGTCTTCCGCGCGATCAAGGAAGGCGTATCTTTGGACAGGATATTCGAGATAACCCGGATAGACCGCTTCTTCCTCAATAAACTCAAGAACCTCGTCGATTACGAGAAGGAGATAGCGGGTAAAGCGATCGGCGAAGATACTTATCTCAAGGGCAAACGCTACGGCTACACCGATAAAGCGATCGAGCGGATAAGCGGACACAAGGTTCCCGTTCACCGCGATCCGGTATACAAAATGGTCGATACTTGCGCCGCGGAATTCGACGCGGAAACGCCTTATTTCTACGCTACCTACGATGATGAGAACGAGGCTTTGGAGCACGTCGACCGTAATAAAAAGACGATACTCGTTCTGGGTTCGGGACCTATAAGGATAGGACAGGGCATAGAGTTCGACTATTCGAGCGTGCATTGCGCGTGGTCCATAAAGAAATTAGGCTACGACGTCGCGATAGTCAACAACAACCCCGAAACCGTTTCCACCGATTTCGACGTGGCGGACAGACTTTATTTCGAGCCGCTCACCCCGGAGGACATCGACGGCATACTCGCCGTGGAGAAGCCCGTGGGCGTGGTGGTCGCATTCGGCGGACAGACGGCGATAAAACTTACCAAGCACCTCGACGGGATAGGCGTCAGGGTCATGGGCACTTCCGCCGACAGTATAGACGCCGCGGAGGACAGGGAGCGTTTCGACGCTCTGCTCGAAAAGGTCAATTTCAAACGCCCCAAAGGCTTCGCGGTGACGAGCATTCAGGACGCCGTGTCGGTTGCCAACGAACTCGGGTATCCCGTGCTCGTACGTCCGTCCTACGTTATCGGCGGACAGAATATGACGATAGCGTATAACGACTTCGACGTCGAGGAATATATGAACATAATCCTCGCGCAGCATATCGACAACCCCGTGCTCATCGACAAATACCTTATGGGAACGGAGCTCGAAGTGGACGTGATAAGCGACGGCAAGGACGTGCTTCTGCCGGGAATAATGCAACACGTCGAACGCGCGGGAATACACAGCGGCGATTCGATAGCGGTATATCCTCCCTACAATATCAACGACGTCATGCGCGAAAAGATAGTGGACTGTTCGACGCGGCTCGCGCTTCTTCTGGGCACGCGCGGACTCGTCAATATCCAGTACGTGATATACGAGAACGAGCTTTACGTGATAGAGGTCAACCCGCGCGCTTCGCGCACGATACCTTATATAAGTAAGGTCACGGGTATCCCCATGGTGGATATCGCCACCCGCATAATGCTCGGCGAAAACCTCGCCGATATGGGATACGGGACGGGACTTGCCAAGACCATTCCTTACGTGACCGCGAAGGTACCGGTATTCTCCTTCGAGAAGCTCAGCAACGTCAACTCCATTCTCGGACCGGAGATGAAATCGACGGGCGAAGTGCTCGGCATAGGCAAGACCTTGCAGGAAGCGTTGTTCAAAGGACTCGTTTCGGCGGGCTTCAAGCTCAAGAGCGAGAAGGAAAACCGCGGCGTATACATTTCGGTGCGCGACGTGGACAAGTACGACGCCGTGAAACTCGCCAAGAAATTTATGGACGTTGGCGTGACGATATATGCGACGAAAGGCACCGCCGACGCTATCAAGGGGCTCGGCAACGACTACGTGCTCGTCCGTGACGACGACATTTACAAGTATCTCGAGGACGGCAAGATAGATTTCATAGTCAACACCTGCCCCAACACCCGTTCGTATATCGATGCGCACACTAAACTGCGCACCCGCGCGTTACAATTAGGCATCGCGTGCATGACTTCTCTCGATACGGCGAACGCGCTTGCGGACATACTCGCGTCGAGGTTCACGGAGCGCAATACGGAGCTCGTTAACCTCAACAAGATGCGTAAGGAAAAGCTTAAAATAAACTTCGTCAAAATGCAGTCCTTGGGTAACGACGGCGTTTATCTCAACAATTTCAACGGCGAGATAGTCTGCCCCGAGAGCATGGCGATACTTTTCTCCGACCGCAACTTCGGCATAGGTAGCAACGGGCTTGCGGTCATCGGAAAGTCCGACGTCGCCGACGCGAAAATGGAGATATACAATAAGGACGGAAGCGACGGCAGAACGTCGGGCACTTCGCTTATTTGTTCCGGTAAATTCCTCTACGACAACGGCATAGTTCCGAAAACCACTATGACGATAGAGACTCTTTCGGGCATAAGACAGCTTACGTTGTTCCTCTCGGATGGCAAGGTTTCGGGAACGAGCGCGGATATGGGTAAACCTATCCTCGCGCCGAAAGACATACCTTGTTCGCTCGAAGGCGATACCGTCATAGACAGGGCGGTCAGATTGCGCGGCAAGGAGTACCGCGTCACCTGTCTGTCGCTCGGCAATCCGCACATGGTGACTTTCGTGGACAGGGTGGACGACGTGGATCTTACGAAGACCGGAACGGCATTCGAGTACGCGCCCTTCTTCCCCGACAGGGTGAACGCCGAATTCGTGCGCGTCGTCAATCCGAATACCCTTAAACTGCGCGTGTGGGAGCGCGCAAACGGCGAAGTTCTCGCTTCCGGTACGGGAGCGTGCGCGGCTGTGGTGGCGGCGGTGCTCAACGGCTATTGCGAGCGCGGCGCGGACGTGACCGTCAAGACTCGCGGCGGCGACGTCGTGGTCAACTACGACGGCGAAAAAGTGGTGATGACGTCGAGCGCGAACCTCGTGTTCGAAGGCGTGATCAGGTTGTAGACCGCTACGTGGCATAAAGGTAAAAAAGTGTTATGACCGGGAAAATATCAGACAGTACGGGAATAACTGCAATTTCGCTGATAATCGTAGGCATACTTTGTTGCGTATTCCGCGCGGGAATGCTCAACATAATCGTGACCGTGATAGGCGTTTTGCTCATAGCGATAGGACTTTACGACGTTTTCGTGAGGAAGGAGACGGCGCTCGGCATTATAGCCGCCGTCGCGGGCATAGTCGTGATAATATTCGGCTGGACGATAGCGGAAGCGGCTTTAATACTTACCGGGATAATCGCGATAATTTACGGAATTTTCATTTTCGTGAAAAATATAGGTACGGTGAAAACGGGCGGCGCGTTCGCGAAAGCGGTAGCCGTGGTGAAGCCGCTCGTTATGATAATTTTCGGGATATTGCTTATCGTCGCTTATAACGTTATGGCGGACGCCATGATGATAGCGCTCGGGATATTCTCGATAATAGGCGGCGTGCTTATGCTCGCCAAATAAATAAAAAAGCTGTATTTGTCCGATATAGGCTAACTAATGTTGCCAATTTTTACGGGAAGTGTTATTATGTTTACGGAGGTAGACTATGATAACGCTTCTTATTATATGCCTTATCAGGGCGTTGTTTTTCAAGCCGAAAGCGAAAGCCGCCCGAAAACCCGAAGCAGTCGAATTCGACCGCGAAAAAGCGGTGAACGATTTGAGAGAACTTATCCGCATCAAGACGGTGAGTTACAACGACGTGGCTGACGAAGACGCCGCGGAATTCGAGAAACTGCGCCTGAAACTCAGAGAATTGTTTCCCGAAATCCATAAAGCGACTACGCTCGAGCGTATCCCGCCGAAAGGCTTGTTGTACAGATGGAAGGGTAAAAGCGATAAGCAGCCTACCGTGCTGATGGCGCACTACGACGTGGTGCCGGCGGACGAATCGCGTTGGACGCGCCCCGCGTTCGAAGGTATTATCGAAGGCGAAGTGCTCTGGGGCAGAGGGACGCTCGACACCAAAGGCACGCTGAACGGCATCTTTCAGGCGGCTGAAAAACTCGTCAAAGAGGGTTTCGTACCAGAAAACGATATTTATTTCGCGTTTGCGGGCGACGAGGAAACCGCAGGCGAAAGCGCTCCCAACATAGTATCCGAACTGGAACGCAGGGGGATAAAGCCCGCTCTCGTAGTGGACGAAGGCGGCGCGGTCGTCGAGAAGGTATTCCCGGGCGTAAAAGAGCGTTGCGCCGTGATAGGTATCGCGGAGAAGGGTATCACCAACATAAGATACACCGTTTTGAGTAACGGCGGTCACGCTTCGACGCCTCCGAGGCATACTCCCGTGGGCGTATTGTCGGCAGCCTGCTCGAAGGTGGAGAACAATCCATTCCCCGCACGACTGTCCGCTTCCGCGCTCAAAATGTTTGACGCGCTCGGAAGGCACAGCACCTTCGTTTACAGGCTCATATTCGCCAATCTGTGGCTGTTCAAGCCGTTGCTTGCGGCAATGGGCGCGAAGTCGGGCGGCGAAATGAACGCGCTCATGCGTACTACCTGCGCGTTCACTATGATGGAGGGAAGCGACGTCTACAACGTGATCCCCGCCAAAGCCACAATGACGAGCAATCTGCGCATAATAAGCGGGGAAACGATAGAGTCCACCGTAGAGTATCTCAAGAAAGTCATCGACGACGAAAACGTGAAGATAGAAGTGATCAACGGTTCGGAGCCCTCCGTCGTGTCCTCTACGGATTGCGAAGGCTACGCCAAGCTTACCGAAACGGTGTCGGAAGTATTCCCCGACGCCATAGTCGCCCCTTACCTGATGATCGCCTGTTCCGATTCCCGACATTACGGCAGGATATCCGACAAAGTATACCGTTTCTCGGCTATGGCGATGAGCTCCGAGGAAAGGAAAATGGTACACGGCAACGACGAGCGCATCACCTTCCGCGGCATCTGGGAAGCGGTGGAATTCTATATAAGGCTTATCAAGAAATGCTGACGAGATCGGCTTAACGGAGAAATAAAGTATGATAAATTCAAGACAGAGAAGCGAGCTTCGCGCTATGGCTAACGGCGTCGAAGCGATATTTCAGATAGGCAAGGCGGGCGTTACGGAAGCGCTCGCGGAGGAGCTCGTGGGCGCGCTCAAGGCGCGCGAGCTCGTCAAGATAACGGTGCTCAGGACCGCCGAAGGCACTATGAAGGAGCTTATGGATGAAGTGTGCACAATGACGGGCGCCGACCCCGTGTCCGTATGCGGCAGGAAGCTCGTGATATATAAAGCTCCCGAGGACAGGAGCAAAGCGAAAATCAAAGTTTAGACAACCTTATTCCCGATTAAGGTCGCCCGTGCTCGCATTTATTATACGTACGAGCGGTCGTAATTGATGATGAAGAAGTACTGTTTGCCTTCGTCCGCGTAAGCGTCGGCGAAGGCTTTTTCTATCTCTTTCGGGGTTACTTTCGAGTCGAAAGGTATCACCACGTCGAAAAGGATATTCGTATGCGTGTCGCCTATTACCATTCTGAAATCGTGAAGGCTGAGTCCCGCGTTCAGCGAAGCGAGTATCTCTCTCGCGCGTTCGAGGTTCAGGCTCACTTCGGGGTTGTCCGTTTCGACGGGATCCATGTGTACGGTGAGGTTCAGACCTTCCTTGTGGAAATCGCGTTCGATATTGTCTATCATATCGTGCGCTTTCATTATGTCGCCGCGCGCGGCGACTTCGACGTGTACCGAAACGTAGGTGGAGCTCGTAGCTCCGTAGTTGTGCACCATCAGATCGTGTATCCCGAGCACTCCGTCGTAGGACATAAGCTTTTTACGCACGTTCTCGACAAATTCCTTCGTGGGCGGCTCTCCGAGCAGAGGACTCACGGTGTCTTTTATGAGCAACAGGCTCGATACCACTATGAAAAGGCTGACGGCAAGACCCATATATCCGTCGATGTTGACGCCCGCTACGTCGGTGACTATCGCGGCTATAAGGACGGCGCCCGTACTTAAACAGTCGTTTCTGGAGTCCGCGGCGGCAGCGCGCAGAGAATCGGACGAAATTTTCTTCGAAAAGTAAAGATACATCGCCATTTGTCCGATTTTCAGAACTATAGCCACGGCAAGCACTATGTAGGTGAGTGCGGTCACCGCCGTTTCTTCGGGCGTGATTATCTTTTCTATACTGGACTTTCCGAGCAGAACGCCGATGGCGAGCACGAGTATTGCCACTATGAGCGCGGATATCTGTTCGTAACGGTGATGCCCGAATGGGTGCTCTTTGTCCGCGGGGCGCGCGCTTATGCGGAATCCGAATACCGTTATCACGCTGCTAGCAGCGTCCGAAAGGTTGTTCACCGCGTCCGCGATTATAGTGATACTGTTGCCGATAAAGCCGACGATGAGCTTCGCCGCGCACAGGACTACGTTGGATACTATACCGAGTATACCCGCAGTCATGCCGTATTTAACTCTTTTATCAGATGTTTCGGACATAATTTTTCTCCGTAAACCTGTGATGCCGTTTTCTTGATATTATATTACCGCTTTGCGCAGAATGCAACCGAAACGCGCACGCGCGCGTTCAATAAAAATATAGAGTGGCTTCGAGTTCTGCGTTGTATAACTTGCGTCTTTTTTTCGCTTTCGCGCCAAAGGCGCGCTCGAATGCGTAATATGAGGTTATGACGGCGAGCCGCCAGTCGTCGAGCGAAAAATAAACTTTCGCAAAATCGCGGTACAGAACGTCCAGTTCCTTTCCGCGCATAAGTCGTTCGCCGTAAGGCGGGTTGGTGACGATGTGCCCGCGGGCAAAACGTGAGGAAAAAGAGCGCATATCCGCGGCTTGAATGTGTATTTTGTCGCGAATACCTGCGTTTTCGGCGTGTCGGAGAGCTAAGCGTACCGCTTCGGGATTGACGTCGAAGCCCGATATTCGCGGTTTTGCGTCCTGTTTTATGAGGTCGCGGGCTTCCTCTCTCACGCCCGCGTAAACTTCGGGCGCGAAGCGGAAGGCTTCGGAAACAAAACTTCTGTTGAGTCCCGGAGCGGTGTTCGTGGCGATAAGCGCCGCCTCTATAGGCAAGGTGCCCGAACCGCAGAAAGGATCCGCGAACGGATATTCCGGTTTCCAGCCCGAAAGAAGTATCATCGCCGCGGCGAGCGTTTCTTTGAGAGGCGCTTCGCCCACGTAAGTGCGGTAACCGCGTTTATGCAGAGCGTTACCCGTAATGTCTAGCGCAAGCGTGACTTCGTCGTTAATTATAACGACGTCGACGGAGTAAGTTTCGCCGGTTTCGGTAAGTCCTGCCGGATACGCCGAGGCTATCGCCTTTTTGGCTACGCGCTGTATCGCCGAGAGCGCGAAAAGTTTGCTTCCGCGCGATCTCGCGTTGACGAGTACTTTGCCGTCCGCCGGTATCGAGTCGCGCCACTTTACCTTGCTGACTCCGTCGAACAGCTCGTCGAAACTTTCCGCGCGGAATTTGCATATATTGATATAAACTCTGTCCGCCGTACGTAAGAAAATATTGCAACGCGCGGCGTCGCGGAAGGTGCCGTCGAAAGATATCCTGCCGAATTCCGCTCCTCCCGGGGCGTAACCCAAATCGATAAGTTCTTTTTTTGTAACCGCCTCTATGCCGCTTGCCGCAGTGACCGACAAGCCGAGCGCGCCGTCGAATATGCTCACGACGGTATTATACCACGTGAGACTTACGAAGGATACCGAAACGCGCGATATTCCCGAAATAAACCGAAAAATACGCATTGCGTCGCTATACTTGTTATGTGAGCGCGTCATGTGGTATACTTTATAAATGCAGGCGGCGTATAGTCGCCTCCGGAGGTAGTATGTCATACGATATAGTGATAGTGGGAAGCGGACCCGCGGGGATGAGCGCCGCGATATACGCCGCGCGCGGCGGAATGAAAACGCTCGTCATAGCCGGAGCGAACGCCGGCGGTCAGGTCACGCAGACCGAAGCCATCGAAAACTATGCGGGCATCCCGTCGGTGGACGGATACACCTTGTATTCGACCATGCTCAAGCAGGCGGAGAGCTTCGGTGCCGAAGTGCGATACGAAACGGCGATTTCGGTAGGCGCCGAAGGCGAAGATAAGAAAGTCGTGACCGACGGCGGCGAATATACGGCGCGCGCGTTGATAATTGCTACGGGCGCTAAGCACCGTAAGCTGGGGCTTGAAAACGAGGAAGCGCTTACCGGTAAGGGCGTAAGCTATTGCGCTACCTGCGACGGAGGATTTTTCCGCGGCAAAGTCGTTGCCGTCGTAGGCGGCGGCGATACCGCGCTTACGGAGGCGCTGTATCTTGCGCGGCTCTGCAAAAAGGTTTATATAGTTCACAGAAGGCGCGAATACCGCGCGGCTCAAATTCTCGTGGAAAGGTTGCGCGCGACGGAAAATATCGAGGAAGTGCTCGACTCCGTGGCTTACGGACTGGAAGGAAGCCCCGTCGAAGTTCTCGAAGTAGCCGACGTACACGGCGGCGGCGTGAGAAGACTGGAAGTGCAAGGAGTATTCGTGGCGATAGGAACGGAACCGGATTCCGCGCTCGTCGCCGACGTAGTCGATACCGAGCGCGGATATATAGTCACGGACTCCGAGATGCGCACCTCTATAGAAGGCGTATTCGCCGCAGGCGACGTTCGCGTGAGTCCGCTAAGACAGGTGGTGACCGCCTGCTCGGACGGCGCGATAGCCGCAACTTACGCCACCGAGTACGTGAATCTTCATAAAAAATCCTGAAAAAAATCAGTCCTTCCCAGTGTTTCTTCCCTGAAAGTCGTCGGGAAGGCGCGGCGGCGCAATTAACTGAAAAACGTTTTCCGTAAAGAAAACGTTTTTTTTGCGTTAAAAGGGCGTTTTTAATCGAATTCTTACTTTCCCGTATATGCTAAAAAGGAACGATAAAAAACATCGTTCCTTCTTAGCTATGATAAGGGGGAAAATTATGAGCTGTTTTTGATGGTCTTATTATAGCATAAAAAATGCGGGTGTACATACTTTTGCCCAAATTTGTTGCAGTAAATTAAAAGTAAACAACGGGACGATTTGCGGACAGGTTCTATCGGCGGATCCGGCGGCATCAAATATTGCGGAGGGTATATGAAAAAAGCGGTATTGATCGTATTGTCTGCGTTGCTCGTATGCGTAAGCGCGATATCGTTGCAAGCGTGCGCGCGCGACGCGCGGGGCGTGGAGGGCGAAAGCAGAGCGACTTACAAACTGGACGTGGCTGTACGGGAAGGGCTCGACGAAGCCTATCTTACAGAAGAAGTGATATTTACGAACTCGGGCTCGGAAACGATAGAGGAACTCGTTTTCTGTCTTTACCCCAACGCTTATCGCAAAGACGCCGAAAACTCCGCATACTTCGACAATATGGCGAATACGATTTCCGAATTCGGCGGCATCGATATAGGCAGCGTAAAAGTGAACGGCGCGGAGAGCGCGTTCGTAACGGAAGAGATATGGCTGGAGGTGCCTCTTACGGAGAAGCTTGAGCCCGACGACACCGTTACGGTCAGGCTCGGCGCGCGCATCGATATAGCCGGCGGTACTCTTCGCTTCGGCGGCGACGGCAAAACCGTGCGTCTTCTTAACTTCTATCCCGTACTCGCTTATTACGGCGAGAGCGGTTGGGAGCGCTCGGCTTATTCGCGTATAGGCGATCCTTTCCACACGGCGAGCGCAACGTATGAAGTTAAGATTTCAGCCCCTGATAATGTATCTATAGCTACAAGCGGCGCGCAAACATCGCTCGTAGAGGAGAATGGCGTCAGGATGGTCGAAGCGACTGCCGCGGACGCGAGGGACTTCGCCGCGGTGCTTTCTACGGAATACTCGCTCGCGGAAACCGCTAGCGGCGACGTCAAGATCAAGTATTATTCGAGCGGAGCGGACAAAGCGGAATTCGTAGCTAAAGCAACCGATATATTTACGGAATACTTCGGAGAGTTTCCTTATCCCGAGTTTTCCGTATGCGAATCGCCTTTCTATTACGGAGGTATGGAGTATCCGGGACTGGTCGTTATCAACTCCGCGCTCTCCGACGCGGAGAAAGAGGAAGTCATCGTACACGAACTCGTACACCAATGGATAGGTTGCGCGGTGGGTTCCGACGGCGTACACGAGGGCTGGGTGGACGAGAGTCTGACTACGTTCCTTGCGGCTTACTACTATAAACTTGCGGGCGACGAGAGCAGATTTATTAGCGAAGTCAAGGATTGCGACAGGCAGTATGCCGCCTTCCTCCTTACCGAAAAACTCAATTCACCCGGTTACGTGCCTAGTATCGCGAGGAACGTATACGAATTTTCCACGCTGTACGAATACGACGCGGTGGTCTACCGCAGGGGGTGCGGCATGTACGCAAGCCTTATGGAACTCGCGGGCGAAAAGAAATTACGCGAAGCTATAACGTCGTATTACGAGCGTTACAAATTTGCCGACGCGAGCGGCGAAGAGCTTATCGAATGTTTCGACGACGTTCTGGGCGGCAAAGCGCGCGCGGTTATGTATTCATATCTTAATGCCGACGTCAGAACCGGTAATATCGGAGTGTAGGTATAATTAGTCCGCAGTCGGCAAGAATTCCTGTATCAAATCAGGAGGCGATAATATGACCAACAACAGTAATATGTCCAACTGCGGCAGTCCCGACAAGAATTGTTCCGGATCGAACGGATCCGCCAAATCGTCCGCGCGCGGCGCGAAGAATGCGGTGAACGGTAAAGCGGGCGCGAGAATGGAAGCCGCCGAAGAAAGCGGCCGCAACGCTTCGGCACAGAATTGCACGAATTCCGCGCAAAACGGTTCCGGCGCCGCGCGTAACTGTTCCAACTCGGCACAGAACTGCTCGAACTCGGCACAGAACTGCTCGAACTCCGCGCAGAACTGCTCGAACTCGGCTACGAAAGGCGCGACTTCGAGAATGGAGGCTGCGGAAAGCGATCTTTCTTCTTCCAAGAAACAGCTTAACCGTTACAAATGCAAGAATTGCGGCGCCATACACGAGGGCGACAGCGCGCCCAAGAGTTGCATGAAATGCGATTCCGATGAGTTCAGGAAGATATGAGCGACGTAACGGAAGGTAACGACTCCGTAGCGCGTTCGTAACCTGTTCGTAACGGTTACAAACATGTTACCGAAATTCCGAAACGGCGGCGCAGGAATGCGTCGCCGTTGTGTTTAATGCGTGAAAAAACGTTTTTCGGCGCGTTTCATGCGTTTTTAACGCAAACGCTTTTTTTACGCCCTAGCTTTCGCGTTCGTTTGTCGGACAGGGCGAGTCGCTTTCTCGCCGATCTTTTCGTTAAAAAACGGCGCCGCTCATCGCGCGCCGCCGTTTTCGGGGACTTGCGTTACCTTTCGGTTACGAACTTTTCGTAACCAGATCGGCTATCTTTCCCGCTTTCCTCGCGTTGGCTATAACTCTGTCCGTTATCAGCGTTCCCGCCATGAGCACGAAAGACCTGCTTATGTCAGCCACCTCGTATTTTAACTTCCTTCCGAGCAGGAAGCTGTAGTCGGAGGGCGCTTCGCTCATACCCGAGTACGCAGTTTCCGTAGGTATCTCGGGGGTTATCACCGTTCCCGTCAAAGCCTTACGCGCAGGCTTCTCGGCAGGGGGCAGCAGCGGTTTACCCGTCGGATTTATTATTATGGCGTCGGCGGACGAGGCGACCACGTGTTTCAGTTTCACGGGTTTTCCGTCCGTAAGAAGCACGGGAGTTTTTCTGCGCGAGTTGATCTCGACGTCCGTGACTCGTCCCGTATATTCTCCGCCCACGCCGTAGATCGCGGTACCGATCGTCAATGCGAGCATTCCCGCCGCACGTTCCCGAGGCTCGCCGTTCGCGTCGAGAACTGTCAATATGTCCTTATGTGCATATATCTTTTCGGGTGCGTACACGGTGGTATTTTCATTCGTAAATATGTACTTCACCCGATATGAGTCGCGGTCGATATATACTCCGCCCACGCTTCCGAGCACTCCGGCGTCGCGTAACGACACCATTTTTTTGTTACGGATCTCGCTTAACAACATATTTTCACCTCGCTGATTGTTTCCGCCCTGCGTTTCCCTTGCAAATCGGCGGTAATAATTGTATTATTAAGATATGAACGTCGATCAAAGTATATTCGGATACGTCCGAGATTATCTGAATAAACCCGATAAAATTAAAATAGAATACTACGGCAGTTCTTTTACCGAAAGGGAATTCCTGTCTTACGCTTTGAGAGTAGGGGGGTACCTTACGGAAAAGGGCTTCGCGGGCAAAACTGTAGGGATAATGCTTCCCAATATCCCCGAAGCGGTTTTTGCGCTGTACGGAGCGAGCGCCGCGGGGTGCACGGTCAATCTCATTAATCCGCGTTTCCGTACCGAAGCGCTCGAACGCATATTGCTTTCTACGGAGACGAAAATACTTTTCGTATACGACAAAATTTATCCCTTACACCGTAAAATGCTCGAAAAATACGGCATAGAAGCCGTCGTATGCAGTCCGTTTTACTATAGAAAAGGTCTGAAAATATTGTATCCGTTTTCTCTTGCCGCATGCGCCGGCGCCACGCGCTTTTCCGAAACGCTGAAAAGCGCCGAATGCGTTCCGGTAAAGAGAAAGGGCGAGGACGCAGCCGTATACATTCACAGCGGCGGCACGACCGGGACTTCGAAAGCTGTGGTGATAAGCAACCGCGCCCTCAATTCGCTTGCCGAATCGGTCGTGGACAGCGTGCACCCGGGGCGCATGGATATCCCCGAAAACGGAGGCATGCTCGCGATCTTACCCGTTTTTCACGGTTTCGGGCTGGGAATATGCGTGCATACCGTGATATGCCACATAAGAGTGGTGCTGATGCCGCTATTCAGAGCGAAAGAGGCGGCGAGGCTCATAAAAAAATATTCCGTGACGCACATAGCGGGCGTGCCGCAGATGTATTCGAAGCTTACCGCCGAGCGTGCTTTTGCGGGTAAAGGTCTCAAGCAGATAGAATGTGTGTTTTGCGGCGGCGACAAGCTTGCGCCGCAGATCAAAGATCGTTTCGACGCGATCCTCAGCGAAGCGGGAAGTAAAGGAGAGATCTGCGAAGGCTACGGCCTTACCGAAACGGCTTCCGTCGTGACTGTCAATCCGAGAGGGGCGACGAAAGAGTATTCGCAGGGACTCCCGCTATGCGGTAACGCCGTCAAAATCACCGACGGGCACGGCAAAACTCTTCCCGCGGGCGAGATCGGGAATATAGAACTCTGCGCCGTATCTCTCATGAGCGGATACCTCAAGGACGACGAAGCCACCGCGCAGGCGGTATATACCGACGGCGAAGGAAAACGTTGGTTGCGTACCGGCGATCTCGGGTATCTGGACGAGGAAGGATATCTGTACTTCAAAGAGCGCGTGAAGCGCACCGTCAAAATCGCCGCCATAAATATTTTCCCCTCCGATATCGAAGCCGTCGTGAACGCGATGAGGGAAGTGGAAGAATGTTGCGCGGCGCGAGCTACCGACGCCGCCGGCAAGCCCTACGTCAAACTGTACGTCAAACGATCTCCCGAAGCGGCGAGAGCTTCGCTCGAAAGTAAAATCCGCGCGGAAATAGCTTCAAAGATCGTGCGCTATGCGGTACCCAGAGAGATCGTCGAAGTGGAGGAATTAAAGCATACGCCTTTCGGCAAAGTCGATTATAAATTTTACGAAAAATAAGCGGCGATCAGGCGCCGTATTCGTCGCGAGCCTTATAATAAGCGTTGAGCACGGTTTCGGAGAGGCGATCTCTCACTTCGCTTCTGATGGGGTGGGCAATGTCGCGGAAACTGCCGTCCGGAGCTTTGCGGGAGGGCATCACGATGAAATGACCTTCCGTGCCTTCGATGACCTTGATGTCGTGCACGGCGAATTCGTTATCTATGATAACGCTTACGATGGCTTTCAACTTTTTTTCGTCTTTCGGGATAATTCTGACGCGAACGTCGGTAATGTTCATAAAAATTTCTCCTTATCATTTGAAAATATAAAACCGACAGTTATTATACAATGTATTCTCAAGTATTTCAATAATTTTATAAAAAGAAATTTTTTTATTGCTTAAATTCCGCGCTCGACTCACCAAAGCGTAGCGCGGAGCATATTATAGAGTATGCTTTTCGGGGACCGGATAAAAAGAGTACATTTCATCGGGATAGGCGGGATAAGCATGTCCGCGCTCGCCAAACTGACGATATTGCGCGGGTGCGCCGTGACGGGCTCCGACAGGCGGTATTCCGCGGAGGCGGAATCGCTTACCGAATGGGGGGCTTACGTATACGTAGGTTCGAACGAGGAAATAATTAAACTTGCCGATCTCGTCGTATATTCTCAGGCTATACCCGCCTGCGACCCGGAACTCGAAGCGTGCAGAAAATACAACGTGAAAACGATAAGACGCGATTATTTTCTCGCAAAGATCGCCGCGGGCTACGACGCCGTCGTAGCCGTAGCGGGCACGCACGGCAAAACCACCGTCACGGCGATGCTGGCAAGGATATTCAGGGAAGCGGGCGAACTTTTCACGGCGCACGTGGGCGGCAACACTTTCGACGCGGGCAACCTTATCTATAAAGGCGACAAATATTTCGTCACCGAAGCCTGCGAGTACAAAAGAAGCTTTCTCGCGCTCCGACCGGACGTAGCGGTCGTGCTCAACGTCGAAGCCGACCACCCGGATACTTACCGCGACAAAGACGAATTATTCGCGGCGTTTGCCTCGTTTATCATGAACGTCCGCGACGGCGGCGTCGCCGTCGTGAACGCCGACATCGAGTTTTATCGTATGAACAAATGCACATATAAAGATATGTACACGTTCTCAGTCGATACTCCCTCGGATTGCAGAGCCGTAAATATAAGATTACTGTCGAATGGCAGATACGGCTTCTCAATATTGCATAAAGGATACCCTAATTCGGATGTTTCGTTGAAAATAGCCGGGAAGCACAACGTGTCGAACGCGCTTGCCGCTTATCTTGCGGCTACCGCCTGCGGTATAGACCGCGACGCGGTGATAAGGGGGCTCGAGAGCTTCGGCGGAGTCAGCGGCAGGTACGAATTCAAAGGCTTTTGTGCGGGAGCGGAAGTTTACGTAGACTACGCTCATCACCCCACCGAAGTGCGCGCGGCGATAGCCACTGCTCTCACCGGCGCCGCCGCGGGAAGAGTGATAACGGTTTTTCAGCCGCATACTCTCAGCCGTACCGAAGCGTTGTTCGACGGCTTCATGAACGCCTTTTGCGACTCCGACGCGGTATTCGTCTTCAAAGAATACAAGGCGCGCGAAACGTCGGGCGGCAAGACCGCTTACGAGCTTTACGAAGGACTGAAGGAGCGCCGCGACGAAGTTTATTACTATGACGACGTCATTACGCTCGCCAACGCCGTGATCGGTTATTGCGCACCGGGCGACGTCCTTCTCGTGCTCGGAGCGGGTGATATTTCCTCGCTTTCCTCGCTTATCGTATGAATTATTCCGCAAGCGACAGCCTTCTCGTCCTTCACCGCTTGCAAAATGCGGCGGTCGATGTTATAATATTCCGTAAAGGGCGTTAAGCCCACCGGAGAAGGTATGAAATCTTATTACGCCACCGGCGACAGAATGTTCAAAACGGTCGAGAGCGAGTCCACCGCGGGTGAACTCGTCAGACTCAAATTAAGCCTTATCTATCCCACGCTTGCGGACGTAGCGGTCTTCGAGGGCAAGCTGGGCATAGATTATCCGCGCATACCCTGCAGGCTCGCCACCGCTGTACTCAGCGAGGACAGAGAGGAACTAGGTCTTAAACTCGGCTCGCGCGTATTGCTTAATCCTTACGTTGATCCTTCTTCCGAGGACGACGTCGGCGACGGGCGTATCTACGGCGTGGACGAGGACGGTTTCCTGCGCGACTTCATCGCGGTCAACGCGGACAGCATAGTGCCTTTCCCCGAGAACGTCAAAGAGGAAGAGGCGCTTTTTGCGGATATCGTGGCGGTCGCGCTTCGCGTGCTGGGGACTTCCCGCTTGCAGAAAGGCGATTACGTGGCGATAGTGGGCGGCTCTCTGCTCGGCGTGGTCGTTGCGCAACTCGCTTTATACTATCAGGCTATCCCCGTGCTCATTTCTTCCGACGAGCGTTATCTCAAACTTGCGGAAGGTTGCGGCGTATATTACACCGTGGACGAGCTCCGCGATAACGTGACGCAGAAGCTGATGTCGATAACCGGCGGCAGAATGGCGGATCATACCGTATTGCATGCCGTTCCGAATATCGCGCCCAATTTCATTCACATGCTTACCGCCTCCGGCGGCGACTGCGTGATTGCGGGACTCAACGGATCGTATCTTCCGAAACTCGAAGCGGACATTTCCGCTATCGCCGCAAAAAACCTCACCGTCAAAGGGGTCACCAACGGTAAGAGCGAATTCAACGCCGCGATAAATCTTTTGGCGCAGAAAATATTGAAGTTCGACGGCTTCATCGATAAGACCGTACCGCTTGCGGATGTGCAGAAACTGTTCGAAGAGCTCGGCTCGGACACTCAGAGATACGTCGCCGCGGTCGTTAAAGTATAGTATCGGCGCGTTCGGGCGAAATTTATACGAAAACAGTTGACAACGCGATTATATATTTATATAATATCGGAGCACTTAACTTAAAAATACGAGGTATTACGAAATGAAAGAGAAACTTCATCCCAATTATAAAGTAGTAGACGTGGTCTGCGCCTGCGGCGCGAAGTTCAGAGCGGGCACCACGAAGAATGTGGACGTTCTCAAAGTCGATATCTGCAACCAATGCCATCCTTTCTATACCGGCAAGCAGAAGATAGTAGACGCAGGCGGCCGCGTGGATTCCTTCTACAAGCGCTACGGCAGAAAGTAATCCGTTATTTCACAAGCGATTGTTTAGGGTAGGTGCAGCGGTATACTGCACCTATTTTGCTACAAAACGGGAAGAGGACGCGAGCCTTGCCCCGGCAACACTTTAACCGTATCAGTTATGGCGAGAAAGAACTGTTCCGAAATAGGAGGTCAGGCGGTCATCGAAGGCGTGATGATGCGCGGCAAGACGGCGGAAGCCGTCGCCGTGAGAGATCCTTACGGCAACATTCAGACGGAAAGCAGAAGACTTCCCGAGAAAAAGCCGCTTGTCGCCCGTATTCCCGTCGTCCGCGGGATATATTCTCTCGTCATGAGCCTTATCGACGGTAACCGTATCCTCATGCGTTCCGCCGAAGTCTACGGCGACGAAGCGGAAGCGGAAGCCGAGAGCAAATTCGACAAGTTCCTCGTCAAGCATTTCAAAATAGATTCGGTAAAGCTTGCCACTTACGTGGGCGCGGTGCTCGGTATTCTGCTTGCGGTAGCGTTGTTTATCATTCTGCCCACCTACGTCAAAAAGGGTATTTTCGCGTTGCTCGACACCTCGGGCATAAGTCTTTATTGGACCATTCTTCTCGAAAATCTCACCGTGGGCGTCGTCAAGATCGCGGTATTGCTCATATATCTTCTCGCCGTGTCTAGAATGAAAGAGATCAAAAGACTTTTCATGTACCACGGAGCGGAGCATAAGACGATAGCCTGCTTCGAAGCGGGCGAACCGCTCACCGTGGAAAACGTAAGGAAACACACGCGGATACACGACAGATGCGGCACCAATTTCATCTTCATAGTGATGATAGTGTCCATCGTCGTCAACGCCGTTTTCTTCGCTTTACTCGGCTGGCAACCCTCCCGCACGATATACGAAGTGCTCGCGAGAATAGCCATGTTACCCGTCATAGCGGGCGTGAGTTACGAGGTGCTGAAAGGACTTGCCAAATTCGATAATATCTTCGCTCGGGTACTCAAAGCGCCCGGTAGGGGACTCCAAAAGATAACTACCGCGGAACCCGACGACTCGATGATAGAAGTGGCGATAACCGCTTTCGAAACGGTGAGAAAACTCGAAGCGGACAAGGACGCGCCGACTACGGCGTTCGTCACTTTCGTGAAATGCGGCGAGCTCATAAAGAAGCTTTCCGAGAAGATACCCAAGACCGAAGCGGAGCTTATCGTAATGCACTTCATGGGGTGGGACAAGTTCTCCGACATAGACCCGAAAGCGCTTATGCCGGAGCCGGAAGCTGAGAAAGCGGAGAGGATTGCGGAAGCGCGGCAAAAGGGCGAACCTCTGCAGTATCTTTTGGGGAAGGCTCCCTTCTACGGATACGATTTCGACGTCGACGAGAGGGTGCTCATACCGCGATTCGATACGGAGATACTTGCCGAAGCCGCCGTCAAATTCATTCGCGAGAACTGTTCCGGAAAGAGGGCGCGCGTACTCGAATTGTGTACGGGTTCGGGCGCGCTTGCGATCGTGATAGCGAAAGAAACGGGTGCGGAGGTAGCGGCTACCGACGTGAGCGCCGATGCGCTCGAAGTGGCTCGCGCGAACGCTCTCAAGCACGGCGCGGAAATAACCTTCCTCGAAGGGGATCTGTTCGCGGAAGCGGAAGGCATTTTCGATCTGATAGTCGTAAATCCTCCGTATATCCCTACGGCGGAGCTTCCGACGCTGGCAAGCGAAGTCAAGGATCACGAGCCTTTGCTCGCTCTGGACGGCGGCGAGGACGGACTCGACTTCTACAGGCGGATAGCGGCGGCATACGACGGATATCTTGCCGAAGGCGGCGCGCTCATGCTGGAAGTCGGCGCGGGGCAGGCGGAAGCCGTTAAGGCTATGTTTGTGGGAGAAGCGGAAGTATTATACGATTACAACACTCCGCCCGTGGCGAGAGTGGTAAAGATAACGAAGGCAAAGAAAGCGCTTACGGACGGCGCGAACGAGCGTCCGGTATAAGGAGCGAGATATATGTTTGAAAAACTGGAGAATATGCGGAAGCGCTTTTACGAGCTCAACGGGCTCATCGCCGATCCCGCGGTCATGCAACGCAGGGAGGAGTGGCAGAACCTCGTCAAGGAGCACGCCGCGCTCGAACCCGTCGTGGAGGCATACGAGCAATATCTGAAAGCCATGGAAGAAATGGAGAATTGCCGCGAGATGATGCACGGCGACAAGGAAATGGCGGAGCTTGCGGAAGCCGAATATTACGAACTCCGCGACAAAACGGAAAAGCTCGTCGAAGAGCTCAAGATATTGCTTCTTCCCAAAGATCCGATGGACGACAAGAACGTCATCATCGAGATACGCGGCGGCGCGGGCGGCGAGGAAGCGAGCCTTTTCGCGGGCGACCTTATGAGAATGTATCACCGTTTCGCGGAGCGCTTGAGATGGAAAGTCGAGGACATCAACGTCAACGAAACGGAGCTCGGCGGCGTCAAAGAAGCGGTATTCATGATAAACGGCAAGGGCGCTTATTCCAAAATGAAATACGAAAGCGGCGTACACCGCGTACAGCGCGTGCCCGAAACGGAGAGTCAGGGCAGGGTGCACACTTCCACCTGTACCGTGGCGGTGCTTCCGGAAGCGGAGGAAGTTGCCGTCGAATATAACGAAAAGGATTTCAAAATAGACACCTACCGCAGCGGCGGCGCGGGCGGTCAGCACGTCAACAAGACGGAATCGGCGGTGCGCATAACCCATTTGCCGACCGGAATCGTCGTCGAATGTCAGGACGAGCGCAGTCAGATAAAGAACAGGGAGAAGGCGTGGAAGGTAATGAATTCGCGTTTATACGACTTTTACCGCTCCCAGCGCGACAAGGAGTACGCCGACAACCGCAAGACGCAGGTGGGAACGGGCGACCGTTCGGAGCGCATACGCACGTACAATTATCCGCAGGGCAGGGTGAGCGATCACCGCATAGGGCTTACGCTGTACAACCTTCCCGAATTCCTCGACGGCGACATGTTCGAGATGGTGGAAGCCCTGGCTCTCGCCGATCAGAACGCCAAACTCAGCAAAATTTCGGATTGAAGATAAAGATCCTCAGGAGCATACACCGATGAAAGACAGAATTTTCTACAACGACAACGTAAACCTTCTGGAAACTCATAACTTCACGCACAACCTTCAGGACGTTGACGAGCCGCATCTTTTCAGGGAGATGTTCGACTACGAGTCCGTACCTAAAACGTTGTTCAACTTCATGAACGTGCCTATGAAATGCGCGAAAAACATCTGGATAACGGACACCACTTTCCGCGACGGACAGCAGGCGCAGCAGCCCTTCACGGTGAAGCAGATAGTGGATCTTTATAAGATGATGAGCAGGCTCGGCGGACCCAAAGGGCTTATCCGTCAGAGCGAATTTTTCATTTATTCCGATAAGGACAAGGAAGCCGTCAGAAAATGTATGGAGCTCGGACTGGAATTCCCCGAGGTAACGAGCTGGATACGCGCTTCCGAGAAGGATTTCCGCCTCGTCAAGGAAATGGGACTCAAGGAAACGGGCATTCTCGTGAGCTGCTCCGACTACCATATTTTCAAGAAGATGAACCTTACCCGCCGTCAGGCGATGGACAAATATCTGAGCGTCGTCAAACAGGCGCTCGAGATAGGCGTGCGTCCCCGCTGCCATTTCGAGGATATCACGAGAGCGGATTATTACGGCTTCGTGGTGCCTTTCGCTTCCGCGCTCAAAGAGCTTATGGACGAAACGGGCATTCCGATCAAGATACGTTGCTGCGACACGATGGGCTACGGCGTTTCCTATCCCGGAGCGGCGCTCCCGAGAAGCGTGCAGGGCATTATATACGGACTTAAGCACTATGCGGAGTTCCCCAACGAACTCCTCGAATGGCACGGACACAACGATTTCTATAAGGTGGTCACCAACGCGGCGACCGCGTGGCTGTACGGCGCGTCGGGCGTAAACTGCTCGTTGCTCGGCATAGGCGAGCGTACCGGGAACTGCCCCCTCGAAGCTATGGCGATGGAATATTGCTCCCTGCGCGGCACTACCGACGGCATGGACCTTTCGGTCATCACGGAAATGGCGGAGTATTTCGAACGCGAAATGGGCTACGACATTCCTCCGCGCACTCCGTTCGTCGGAAGAAGCTTCAACCTTACCAAAGCGGGTATCCACGCCGACGGCATGCTCAAGGATCAGGAGATATACAATATTTTCGACACCGAGAAGATCCTCGGCAGACCTCCGCTCGTCGCGATAGACAGCCATTCGGGACTTGCGGGCATAGCGTACTGGATCAACGCCTTCTTCAAACTTCCCGAGGGAAGCAGGATCGACAAAAAAGATCCTCTCGTGGAATCGCTTAAAGCAAAAATCGACGCGCAGTACGAGGGCGGAAGGAATACCGTGCTTGCCGACGAAGAATTGCTCGATCTCATAAAAGAAACGGACGGAGAGCGTTTCCTGGGATTCATGAGGGGTCGTGCGTGAGCGCACGCATTACGCACGCATAACGGAAATTCCCTCTTGAAATATTTATAAAAGATGGTACAATAGAAGTATCAATATAATATCGGCGCAGACAGCCGAAAAAGTATTAAGAGAGGTTTTAATGATCAAGATCATCTACGGCTCCAAAGGAACGGGTAAAACCAAGAAAATCATCGATACCGCCAACGCAAGCATCAACAAGGAACTCGGCGACATAGTTTTCATCACGGACACTTCGCGTTATATCAGAGAGATAAAGTATCAGATACGTTTTACCAATTCCAAAGAGAGCCAGATAGCTTCCGAGGACGGGCTTATAGGCTTCATTCAAGGAATGCTCGAAGCTAATTACGACATCAGACTTATATTCATCGACGGCGCGGCGCGCATGATAGGCAAACCCATTGCCGAAATGGACAGCTTCTTCGAGAGACTGAAACGCATTTCGCATAAGACGGAAGCCACTTTCGTGCTGACGATCTCGGCGGATTACGAGGAGCTGCCGGACTTCATCAAAGTCCTCGCGGACACCGATAAGGAGTAGATATGGATTTTATCAGCACTCGCGGCGGCGGCGCTGTCAGCGCGGGCGCCGCAATCCTGAAAGGGATAGCGGAAGATGGCGGACTGTACGTACCGTCATTTTTTCCCGAATTAAGCAAGGAAGAATTGCTCAATATGGTATCCATGGATTATGCCGAGCGCGCGGCGTGCATACTCGGCATGTATCTTACCGATTATACCGAAGCGGAGCTTCTCGACTATGCGCGTAAAGCGTACGCGCGCTTCGACGGAGAACCCGCTCCCGTGATAGGTTCGGACGACGAAACCTACATACTGGAGCTTTTCCACGGACCCACGCTCGCGTTCAAGGACATCGCGCTCACGCTTCTTCCGCACCTTATGACCGCCGCCCGCAAAAAGAGCGGTTCGTCCGATAAAACGCTCATTCTCGTGGCGACGTCGGGCGACACCGGAAAAGCCGCGCTCGAAGGCTTCAAGGACGTCGAGGGCACCGAGATAGTGGTCATCTATCCTTCCGAAGGGGTCAGCGCCATGCAGAAACTGCAAATGCAGACTTCCGCAGGGAAAAACGTGCACGTCATAGGCATTAAAGGCAATTTCGACGACGCGCAGACCGCGGTCAAACGCATTTTCACGAGCGAGGAGTCGAAAATGAAGTTCGCCGAGCTCGGTTATTCCTTCTCCTCCGCCAATTCCATCAACTGGGGAAGGCTCGTACCGCAGATAGTGTATTACGTTTCCGCCTATCTCGACCTTCTCGGAACGGGAGAGATAGACGAGGACGAACCCGTCAACTTCGTGGTGCCTACAGGAAATTTCGGCAATATCCTCGCGGGGTATTACGCCAAAAGAATGGGGCTTCCGATCAATAAGCTCATCGTCGCGAGCAACGTCAACAACGTACTTACCGACTTTTTCAACGACGGGAAATACGACGTCAACCGTCCCTTCCATAAGACGATGTCGCCTTCGATGGACATTCTCGTGAGCTCCAATCTCGAGAGATTGCTTTTCGAGCTCGGCGACAGGGATCCCGCTTTCGTGAGGAAGATAATGGAGGAACTGAAGATCTACGGCAAATATACCGTAGATTCCGATACGATACGGGAGAAACTTCCCGAATTCGCGGGATATTATTCGGACGAGCAGGATACCGCGGAAGCCATAGACAATTTCTTCGAGAATTACGATTATCTTCTCGATCCGCATACCGCCGTGGCGGTGAGTTCCTATTACGACTACGTCGCGGATACCGGAGATCAGACCAAGAGCGTCGTGGTTTCCACCGCAAGTCCTTACAAATTCGCGCACGACGTCTACGAATGCCTCACCGGTAACGACGAAAAAGACCCGTTCAAAGCGGTCAAACGCCTGCACCAATACACCATGACGGAAATTCCGAAACAGATTTCGGAATTGAGCGAACTTCCGATACTGCACGACTCCGTAGTGGAAACCAAAGACATAGAGAGCGCGATTTTCGCGTTATTCGATAAATAACCGGAGATTATATGAGCGAACAGAACGTCGAACGCAAAAAAATCGTTTACAGCGGAATACAGCCTACGGGGATAATAACGATAGGCAACTATATCGGAGCGATAAACAACTGGCTCGCCATGCAGGACGAGTACGACTGCATATACGGAATAGCCGACCTTCACGCGCTGACCGTAAGGCAGGTTCCCGCGGAATACAGGGCGCGGGCGACTTCCTTTTTCGCTCAGTATCTCGCCTGCGGACTCGACCCCGATAAGGCGATACTGTATTTCCAGTCCCACGTCGCGGAGCACTCGGAGCTCGCGTGGATCTTGAACTGCTACGCCTACGTAGGCGAAATGCAGCGCATGACGCAGTTCAAGGATAAATCGGCAAAGCACGAGGACAACGTCAATATGGGACTCCTGGATTATCCCGTACTGATGGCGGCGGACATACTTCTGTATCAGACTTCGCTCGTTCCCGTGGGGATAGATCAGAAACAGCACCTCGAAATAGCGCGCGACATAGCGATACGTTTCAACAATCTCTATTCGCCCACATTCACGGTGCCCGAAGCGTATATCGCGAAAAGCGGCGCGAAAATAGCGAGCCTTCAGAATCCTCTCGCGAAGATGAGCAAATCCGATCCCGATCCCAACGCGGCGGTTTCGATAATAGACGAGCCCGACGCGATAATGCGTAAGTTCAAGAGGGCGGTCACCGACTGCGAACCCGTGGTGGAGTACCGCGAGGACAAGCCGGGCGTGAGCAATCTCCTGACGATATTCTCGGTGATGACGGGAAGGAGCATAGACTCGCTCGTAGCGGAATACCACGACGCGGGATACGCGAAATTCAAAGCCGACTGCGGCGAAGCCGTGATAGAGAAACTGCGCCCCGTGCGCGAGGAATATTTAAGGCTCACGGGCGACAAGCAGTATCTTGCGGACGTCGCGGCGAAGGGGGCGGAACGCGCCCGCAGGATAGCCGCGCGCACCATGGCGAAAGTCAAGAAGAAAATAGGTCTGGTATTACCGTAGGATGTTCGGATACGTTACTGCCGACAAGCCCAATATGCTTATCAAGGATTACGCGACTTACCGCGCGTATTATTGCGGTCTGTGCAAGACCATAGCCCGCAAGTACCCGCCGTTCATGCGTATGACGGTTAATTACGACATAGCTTTTCTGAGCCTTATCGCGCACAATTACGCAAGGCTCGAACCCGTATTCGACAACGAGAGATGTATAGTTCACCCGGTAGGTAAGAAATTCGCCGTGGTGCGCAACGATCCCATACAGGAAAGAATCGTTGACATCAATACGATTTTAGGTTATTATAAGGTATACGACGACGTCGCGGACAGAGGGGGAATACGACATCGTATCGCGCGCGCATATTTGAAGGGCAAATACAGGCGCGCGGCGCGTAAGTACCCCGAACTCGACGAAGCTTTACGCAAGTGCTTCGGAGAGCTTGCCGCTCTCGAGAAAGCGAACTCGGACGACATCGACGCATTGTGCGCTACGTCCGCGGACATGCTCATAGCGGTGGGTAAAGCGGCTTGCCCCGATCCCGACGAAAATCTGTATACGTTGTGCGACAATCTCGGAAGGTGGATATACCTTATCGACGCATACGACGATATGCGTAAGGACAAAGAGAAAGGCGCCTTCAATCCGCTTCTTCCGCGCGACGGCGAATTAACGGAAGAAGTCTTGGACAAAATACAAAATAAAGTAAGCGAAAAGCTCTACGGCTATATACGCGAGATACGCGCGGCGTACGACCGTATGAGCATAACCGTATCCGAAGCGCCGCTCTCGAACGTTATATATTTAGGACTGAGAGCCCGCACGGAAGAGGTACTCGAATCGAGAGGTATGAAATGCAGAAAGACCCTTTTGTAATACTCGGAGTAAGCGATCAGGTTACCCAAAACGAGCTTTACGAAGCATATAAAGCGAAGCGCAGAGAATGGGAACCGAAGCGTTTTGCTGTAGGGGACGAAGGTGCGGAAGCGTGCGAGAAGCTGGACGAGATCGAGCAGGCGTACCGTGAAGCGGACGAGATACTGAAGTCGCGCTATTACGTGACGGACAGCCCCGACAAGCTTAAGGAAGCCGACGAACTCATTAAAAAAGGAAGCTATGACGAAGCGCAGAAAGTGCTCGATACGGCGGCTGAGCGCACCGCCGAATGGCACTTTTTACAATCGATAGTATTCTATGCCAAGAAGCGGGAAGCGGAAGCCATGGAGCAACTGCGTACCGCCGTAGCTATGGAGCCCGGCAACTCCAAATATACCGAAGCTTTGAGACACATGGAGGGGAAGAAAGTGAACTCTGCCTACAATAACGACGGAAGCGCGCGCAGTCGCGTATATGCGTACCGCGACGATTCCGAGAGATCTTACCGTGACGACGATCAGTACCGTTCTCCGCAGAGAGGCATGTCGCCCTGCGACTGTTGCGCGGGACTGATGTGCGCCGACTGCTGCTGCGAATGTATGGGCGGCGACCTCATTGCCTGTTGCTGATGCAGAGGTTTTCCGCTAAAAAAATCGCCCTTGCGGGAATAGGGGCGGCTATAGCGTTGGGGGCGGTCATCGCCTCCTTTTACGTTCCTAACCTTTCGCTGACCTTCAATATCGTCGCGGCGGTGGGAATAATGCTTCCTCTCACGATGAAATACTACCGCGAAGCGATACTCGCTTACGTGGCGGTGTGCGCGCTCGGCGCGATATTCGCGAATATACATATACTTTCGTTCGTGTTGATAGGGGGCGCGTACACGATAGCCGCTATCGCCATGCACAACAATAAGGATAAGTTGAAACCGGTATTCGCGTACCTTATCAAAATCGCTTATTCCTGTTTCGTATTCCTCGTCGTGTATCAGCTTACCGATATACTTTTCGTCGATCTCGAGGCGCTCAACATTACTTTCAGTTCCGACGCGGTAGCGTATATCGTACTGAATATCTGTTTCACGGTGCTGTTTATTCTGTACGACCTGCTTTTAAGGTGGGGCTACGATTACGCCATTCCGATAGTGGAGAAAATAACGAGAAACATGCACTGAAATTATTATCTTTTAATAGATATATGAAGAAAAGGCGCTTTACGAGCGCCTTTTCCCTTTTAAGCGGAGGTTATTTATGCGGGCTTTACGCCTCGCGTTTTCTTTCGGGCGGGAGTATTTCGCATAGGTATATCGCGCCGGTCATCATGACGTCCGCGATATGGCGGTTCACTATCCTGTAAAAAATTATTTTGCCTTCTCTCCTTGTGGATACCGCCCCGGCGTCCCTGAGAAGTTTGAGCTGGTGCGACACCGTGGTCTGATTCAGTCCGAGTATCATAGCGATGTCGCTTACGCACAGCTCCGCTATCGATAACGCCGATATCATTTTCATCCGGGTAACGTCCGAGAACAGCGAGAAAAAGGCGCACATGTCCGATAGATCCGCATTCGAGGGAAGATAATGCCTGATAAGTGCGGCTGTCGATTCGCTTACTACCGGTTCTTCCATATTGCCTCCTTTGCCCGCCGACATTATAATGCCCGCACAAACGCGCTTTCTCGTGCATATTGTGGAATGACTACAAATTTTGTCGGAGGTCATTATGAACGGTAACAGCTCTACTCTTGCGATGTTGCTTATAGTGCTCTGTTGCGGTTGCGGCGATAACGGCGGCTTCTGCAACAATCAATGCCTCGCCCTTCTGTTGATAATGCTTTGTTGCGGAGGCGGGTGTCAGGGAAACAATTCTTTCAACGATTCCACGGTCACGAGCGTATTGTAGAGCTTTAGCCTTGACCGAGGGGGCGGCGGGGTGATATGATATCCCCATGGTACATATAGGCAACGATTGGGACAAGATACTCGAAGCGGATTTCCGTAGCGACTGGTACGCGGAGCTCCGCCGCTTCCTTGCGGAAGAATACCGTACTCACACCGTGTATCCGGATATGTACGATATCTTCAACGCCCTGAAGACCACTTCGCTCGGTAATACCCGCGCCGTGATACTCGGACAGGACCCTTACCATAACCCGGGAGAAGCTCACGGCATGTGCTTTTCGGTCAAACCCGGCGTTCGCGTTCCGCCTTCGCTCGTCAATATCTTCAAAGAGCAAAGCGAGGATTTAGGTACCTATATCCCGAATAACGGATACCTTATGCCGTGGGCAAAGCAGGGGGTGCTTCTTCTCAACACCGTACTCACGGTAAGGAAAAACGAGCCTTTTTCGCACCGGGGTAAAGGCTGGGAAAACCTTACCGATTCCGTGATACGGGCGCTTAACGCCCGCGAAGAACCCGTAGTGTTTCTTCTGTGGGGAAGTCCCGCCAGAGCGAAGAAAAAACTTATCACCGAGGGCAGGCATTTCGTGCTCGAGGCGGCGCATCCGTCGCCGCTCTCGGCGCACAACGGCTTTTTCGGTTGCAGGCATTTTTCCAAGACGAACGCCATACTGAAGCGGCTCGGCAGGGAGCCCATCGACTGGCAGATACCCAATATATAATGCGTTTTTCGTGCGTCCGCACATACCGCGGGCGCATTTTTTTAAGGTTACCGTTGAAATTTACATATACGCTATGATATAATTGTTTCAAGTTTCATAATAGCGCGTGAGCGTCACGCGCGACGGTAAGGAGCAATTTTTTATGGATTTCGAAAAAGAAATTATGGCGCGTGCCGCCTGGATACGCGAGATACTCGCGGAGTCGGGAGCGAAAGGTATAGTTTTCGGATCGAGCGGCGGCAAGGATTCGGCGCTCGTGGGGATACTTTCGCGTATCGCCACACCCAACGTTACCGGCATTATCATGCCCTGCGGCTCCAAGAGAAATTACGAGAAGGACAAGCGTCACGCCCTCGACCTTGCGGAAAAATTCGACATAAGAACGCTCGAAGTCGATCTTACGCCCGTTAAGGAAGCTTTCGTAGCGGCGGTGGAAGCGCTCGACGAGTCGCAGACCCCGATGGCTTACGCCAATATGAACCCGCGTCTGAGAATGATAACTTTGTACAACTACGCGCAACGCAAAGGTTATCTCGTGGCGGGCACCGGCAACCGTAGCGAAATGCGCATGGGATATTTTACGAAGTGGGGGGACGGAGCTTACGATTTCAACCCGATAGGCGACCTCACCGTCACCGAAATTTATAAGCTGCTCACCTATCTCGAATGTCCGCAGGAGATAATCGACGAACCGCCGTCGGCGGCATTGTTCGAAGGACAGACCGACGAGGCGGAGATGGGCGTAACTTACGCCGATATCGACCGCTACATACTTACCGGAATAGCGGAACCGGACGTAAAAAAAATAATCGACGCAGCCGACAAGCGCGCCGATCACAAACGCTCGCTGGGCAGGATATATCCCAGATAACGGAGCGGTCACACAGAGATCAATCATGCAGGAGTGCGTATGAAAATAAAAGATATCGTTGATACCCTTGAGGCGACCGTTTATTACGGCGAAGAACTTATGGACGTGGATATCCATTCCGCGTGCGCCTCGGATATGATGAGCGACGTATTGGCATTCGTCAAGGATCAGGCGTTGCTTATTTCCGGATTGTGCAATCCGCAGGTGGTGCGTACCGCGGATATGATGGATATCAAGTGCATAGCTCTCGTCCGCGGCAAGCAGCCTACCGACGACATGCTCGCGATAGCGCGGCAGAAGGAGATCGCCATTATTTCGAGCGACTACCGTATGTATACGGCGTGCGGACTGCTTTACGCGCGCGGATTACAGCCCGGGGACAGTAAAGTATGAGTTCTCTGCATCTCGAATTCGACGTGGCGGGCAACAATTTCGTGTCCGCGGGAAGCGCGTCCGACGAGGTCAAGAAGACTCTGAAAATGTTGGGCGTCGATCCCGTGGCGGTAAGGAAAGTTGCGATCGCCATGTACGAAGGTGAAATAAATATGGTGATACACGCGGGCGGCGGCAAGGCTTCCGTGGATATCGACACGGATAAAGTGAAGATAGTGCTTGCCGACGAGGGACCGGGGATACCCGATATCGCGCTCGCTATGAAGGACGGATACTCCACCGCGCCGGACGCTATACGCGATCTCGGATTCGGCGCGGGGATGGGGCTTCCCAATATGAAAAAGTACACCGACGAAATGCACATAGACAGCACCGTCGGGGTAGGCACTACAGTGACTATGGTGGTCAACCTCCGCTGAACCGCGTTTGCGGGAAGCGGAAAAGGAGAGGTATATGGCCGATAAAAGTCTGAATACCGTTATGCTCGACGCCGACAGATGCAAGGGGTGTATCTCCTGCATGAAGCGTTGTCCCACGGAGGCGATACGAGTCCGCAACGGGAAGGCGAAAGTTTTGTACGACCGTTGCATAGGTTGCGGCGAATGCGTGAGGATGTGCCCGCATCAGGCGAAACTTCCCGCATACGATCCCTTCGATTCCATATTCGATTACAAATACCGTATCGCGGTGCCCGCGCCCTCGTTGATAGGGCAGTTCAACAATCTCGAGAACGTCGATCTCGTGTTGAACGGACTCATCGAACTCGGATTTAACGACGTGTTCGAAGTGGCGCGCGGAGCGGAGCTCATCAGCGAGGAAACGCGCAACATTATGCGGGAGGGGAAACTCAAAAAGCCGATCATAAGCTCGGCGTGTCCCGCGGTGCTCGAACTCATAATGATGAAATACCATTCGCTCGCGTCGCACGTATTGGATCTCGTGGCGCCCGCGGACGTTGCGCTCCGCCTCGCCAGAGAGGAAGCGGAAGCGAAGGGGATACCGCCCGAAGACATCGGCGTGTTCTTCATCTCTCCCTGCCCCGCCAAGGTTTACGCGCTCAAAACGGGTATGGGAC
>JADINF010000027.1 GCA_017694145.1 Candidatus Stercoripulliclostridium pullicola | reverse complement strand
GCGGCGGCGAGATGTCCCGCTTTATGCTTGGACTAAAGAATATTACCGCCGATCTCGAGGACATCGATACGCTCGTATTCGACGAAATAGACACCGGCATCAGCGGGGCTATAGCCAAAGTTGTGGCTTGTAAGCTCTACGATATTGCACGCACGAGGCAGGTCATTGCCATAACTCATCTGCCGCAGCTGGCGTCCATGGCAGACAATCATTATCTTATAGCGAAGAGCGAAGAGGGCGGAAAAACGCTTACGCACGTCACGCGACTGGACGCCGAATCCGAGCTCAGAGAGCTTATGAGATTGCAGGGCTCCAACGAAAACAGCGCCGTCGGAAGGGAGAACGCCGTCGAACTCAAGAATTGGGCTAACGCTTATAAAAACGGTTGAATTCCTCGTCAATTTATCGTTTTTCGAAATTAGTACTCTTATATTTGCCTTAAATTAGAATACTCGATGACGAATAATATCTCCCGTATACCGCAAAATAATCGGGAGGTTTACAATATGATCGAGTCGATAAAGTCCCGCCGCGGCAACGCGGCGTTGATATTGGCGCTCGCGCTCGCGTTGACCGTTTGTCAGATATTCGGAGCGCTCGCGTTTGCAGACACCGACGGCGTGCCCTACGGAGCGTACGCTTCCGTGGACAGCGTATATCTCGGAGGAACGCCTATAGGTATAGTCGTGAAAAGCGACGGACTTACCGTTGCGGATTATGTGGAGGTTATCACCGCCGGCGACGCCGTATGTCCCGCGCGTGAAGCGGGTATATTGCGCGGCGACACGCTTATAGCGATCAACGGCAACCCGCTTAAAGAAGTCCGCGATATTTCCGAGAACGTGGCGGCTTCGCCCGATAAAGTCATCGTCGACATCGAACGCGGCGGCGACAGAAAAGTCGCCGAAGTCCTACCCGCAAAAGACATAGTATCCGGGGAATACAAGCTCGGAATACTGGTCAAGAACGACATCGCCGGCGTAGGTACGGTCACTTTCGTGAAAGACGACGGAAGGGTATGTACCCTCGGGCATTGTATAGCCGATCCCGGCGAAAACAACGCTTATAAATATCAAAAGGGCAATTTTTACAGGTGCAGAATACTCGGTTCCGTCAAAGGTAAGGAGAACGAAGCGGGCGTATTGAAAGGGGTTTTCGACAGGAATTCCGAGAGTATCGGCGTTATAGATCTCAACAACGACTTCGGTGTTTACGGCGTTGCCACGGGTTCCGAACTTTATTCCTCGCGTCCCCGCGTAATGACCGGAATGCGCAACGAGGTTTCCCCCGGAAAAGCCTATATTTATACGACAATCGAGGGACAATCCCCTAAAAAATACGAGATCGAAATAGTCAAAGTTGAGGTTCAGGACGCGCCTTCGACGAAAGGTATGGTCATCAGGGTAACGGACAAAGCGCTTCTCGACGTCACGGGCGGTATCGTGCAGGGAATGAGCGGCTCGCCCATAATACAGAACGGAAAACTGGTCGGCGCAGTCACTCACGTATTTCTCAATGACGCCGCATACGGTTACGGAATATACGCGGAATGGCTCCTTCAACAGTGAATTAAGTTATATTTTGCCGGTTCGCAACATAATTTAGAGTATGTTGACGAAACTCGGCTGTTACATAAAAGATCTTATCGGCGACGTTAAGCGCAAGCTTATCGCCAATAAGCTCGTATTTTACTTCGCGCTCGCCGCTCTCGCGCTGGGCATTATTGTTGCTCTCAGTAAAGATTATTCCGATTGCGACAATACGAATAACTTCATTTTTGTTGTCTGTAACGGCAACTCCTCGCCCATACCGCAGATCTTGCGCATAGTTTTATGGCTTCCGCTCGTGTATATCGCCGCTTACGTCGCTTCGGTGCATTTCGTGGCTTTCGTGGCCGTAGGTTTCGGCGGCGTGGCGATGGGCGCATATTTTCTTATGCGCAACGCCTTTACCGCCGTGGCGGTCGACGCGGTCACGGGACTCGTCTATCTTTTCCTCTATATAATCCCGACGCTTCTTCTCACTTTCGTATGTTTCGTGTGCGTAATGCAGGATATCAACATACTTATAGACTTTTCCGGGAACCGCAAACACGCGACTTCTCTGAGATGCAATCATTCCGCGCTTTGGAATATAATCAAACCGTTTTTCTTTTTCAATCTGTTGGTTGCGTTCGCTTACTGGTTGTTGTTTTATCTAGTTCTTTTGTTGTTCTGCTGAGCCCGGAACCTCTTTATTAGGCGGACGAAAAGTATAATTTTTAAGAACATACAGATACTAACGCCAAAAGAGGTGAAAAATGAGAAAAAAACTTGTTGTTTTAGGTTTGATCCTCTCGACGTTGCTTCTTTTCACGACGGGGACGGCGGGAACGTTCGCCGCGGAAGCCGCTCCGGATAAGCAGATCAACCTCGAGAGTTTCAATTCCCGCGCGGCATATCTTATTGATTACGACACGGGTAAAGTGCTTTACGAGCGTAATCCCGACGAAAGATATCCCATAGCGAGTATGGTCAAGATAATGACGCTCAATATCGCTTTCGACGAGATCGCGGCGGGTAGGCTCGCGTTGGATCAGATGATCGCGATAAGCGATACCGCTGCCGGTATGGGCGGTTCTCAAATGTTTCTCGACGCAGGCAAGGAATATTCTGTATCCGACCTTATCAAAGGCATAACGGTAGTTTCGGCAAACGACGCTTCCGTTGCGATCGCGGAAACGATAGCGGGCAGTAAAGAAGCGTTTATCGACATGATGAACGAACGCGCCGCGGCAATGGGACTCGAAAATACCAAATTCGTCAACGTGACGGGACTTCCCGAAAGCGGACAGTACTCTACCGCGCGCGACGTGACCGCTATGATGAGAAAGCTTCTCGGCAATCCCGATTATTTCAAATATTCCACGATTTATATGGAAAATTATACTCACCCCGGCGGCAGGATATCCGAGCTCGTCAATACCAATAAACTCGTAAGATTTTATAAAGGTTGCGACGGCGGCAAGACGGGATTCACCAACGACGCGATGTATTGTCTGTCCGCAACCGCCAAACGAGGCGACACCAGAGTCATCGCTACGGTGCTCGGAGCGGAAAGCAGTAAATCCAGAAACAACGAAATTTCCACGCTTTTCAATTACGCTTTCCACAACTATAAGACCGTAAAGCTGCTTGAAAAGGGCAAAGCGTTCCCCGCCGAGATCAAAGTAGAAGGCGCTAAAGACGTTACGGTGGAACTCGCCGCAGACAGAGACCTTACCGCGCTCGAGAAGAGAGGAGAAAAGCGTGCCTACGAACTGCGTTTCGTTGCAGACGACGGACTTAAAGCGCCCATTGCTCGCGGAAGCGTGATAGGAAAGGTCGAGCTTATCGATAAAAACAGCGGCGAAGTTTACGGATGCGCGGGAATAATCACCCTTAACGATATCGAAAAGCGCTCCTTACTCGACGGCATAGGTTCTATATTCGATAACTGGTTTTTCGGTATCTGAGCGGACGGTATCAAAGAAACAGGGTAATACCGATCTTAAAGTAAAAAAACGGAGCGACGGAGCCGATCGGCTCCGTCTTCTCCTTTGCGGGCAAGACAAATTACAGGCGTTTTTTGCGGAAAAGTTTTTTATAGCGGTCTTCGTTAATATATTATGAGTTCGCGCGGTTACGCTTTCTCGTATCCGAGCGGACGCCGCGCACGCGCAACATTATCGTATAATATTAGTAAATGTGCGCGTGCGCGCGGCTATAAAAAAGTAAAATGCGCTTGCGCGGGTGTTGACACGCGCGTATTTTATTTATATAATTGCAATAGTAAATCAAACTTTCCAGGAGCGTTATGTTCTTTTATAATCTCATTGTCGCAGAAGGCACAATCGCGGAGAAAATCGTTCTCGCGCTCGCTTTTCTTATAGTTGCGGCATTCTCGATAGTCATTCACGAATTTGCGCATGCGTGGGTGGCAAAACTCAACGGCGACCTTACCGCCAAGGCAAGGGGCAGGCTTACTCTCAACCCCGTGGCGCATTTCGATCCGGTAGGCTTACTTATGATGTTGCTTGTAGGTTTCGGCTGGGCGCGTCCCGTTCCTATCGATCCCAATAACTTCACCAATTACAAACGCGGTATGTTCACCGTTTCGATAGCGGGCGTCACAGCCAATCTCATCTCCGCGGGTCTTATGTTGCTCATACTTTACCTGGCGGCTCCGGTGCTGATATTCAATCTTTCGGCGGTGGCTTCGTTGCAGTTGTTGCAGAATTTCGTTATCGACATTCTCGTGATAGGCGTACAGATCAACTTCATGCTCGCGCTATTCAACCTGCTTCCGATCTATCCGCTCGACGGCTTCAACATCGTCAATTCGTTCCTTCCGCACGGCAACCCGTATCAAACTTTTATGGTGAGATACGGCGTCTTTTGCCTGCTCGCTCTGATAATAATCGGTAACGTCGCCGACATGTTCGGCTTCCGTTATCTAGATATATTCGGTTTGTTCGGCGACCTGATCACCGAATTGATATATAAAGTGCTCATCGCAAGCGCCGAGGCGTTCCTAGTATTGTAGCGGAGGTTTGATGGACGACTTATCGGTATTGGATCAGATACCCGAGATAGGGCAAGACGATAAATTCTCCTTCACCTCGTTGAGTTATCACCTCTACGAGGAGGACGTCGCGCTCGATAAATTGCTCGATATCCTGAAAAAGGATAAGGTCGCCATACGCGATATTTTTATTTCGTCCATAACCGAACAATACCTTGCTTACGTCGTTAACCTTACGAAAGAAGAAAAGGATTACGACGACATATCTTCTTTCCTCGTGCTTGCCGCCACGCTTATCGAGCTCAAAGCGGCTTCGTTGCTTCCCAAGCCCGAATTCGAGGAATACGAGGACGACGGATTGTCGGACGAGGAGCTTTTCTATTTGCGCGCCGAAGAATACGCCGCTTACCGCGACGCCGCCGAAAAACTGCGCTCATACGAAATACTCAACAGATATTACCGCGAGCCCGTTTTCGGAGAAGACGATTATAAGGTCGTAATCAAGGATTTTTCCTTGCAAAAAATGATAGAAGCTTTCTCGCGTATGCTCGAGAGGGCGGAATTCGAAGAGGATCATACCGCCGAAAAAACGATCGAAAAAGAGCGTTTCAGCGTTTCAGATCGCATGGTGGACGTTGTAGAAGCGCTTCGCGCGCTTTCGCTTATCAAATTGAACGACCTTTTCGAACCGGGTTTCACAAAACTCGAAATAATCAATACGTTCCTTGCCGTTCTCGAGATTGTCAAACAACAGATAGCGGCAATTTCCGTCGAGGGAGATCCCGGCGAGATAATCGTTCGCCATCTGCCCGATACCGATAAATTCAATTACGAGGAGGATCTTATCAAAGATGCTGACGAATATAATTGAGGCGGTGCTTTTCGCGGCGGGCAAAGGGCTCGAAGTACATACGCTGTATAACGGACTCGTCGGTTATACCCGCAAAGAAATAGACGCGGCGCTCGAGGAACTCAAAAAGCGCTACAGCGGCGAGTGCGGCATCCGCCTTATACAATACAACAAGACTTATCAGTTTCAGTCCAACCCGGATTACGGCGAAACCATAGCCGATATGCTTATGGAAACCAAAGAGCGCGAATTAAGCAAAACGCTCTTGCAGGTTCTTGCGATAATCGCGTACAAGCAACCCGTCACGCGCACGGAGATAGAAGATCTGCGCGGCGTGGGCTCCGATTACGTTATCGCGATGCTGCTTAAGCTCAATCTCATAGAAACGGTAGGGCGTAAAGAAACGCTCGGTCGTCCGTTACTCTACGGCACAACGGATGAATTCTTGCGTAAATTCGGACTCGAAAGCTTAGAGGAGCTACCCGATTACGACGATCTGATGCAGAAGATCCGCAACAATTTCGATAAATACTACGCCAAAACGCAATCTCTTTACCGCGACAGAGAGATCGATACCGGCGCGCCTTCGATCGGGTTCGACGAAGATACCGCTACGGGAGAACGCGCCAAAGTCGCCGCCGCAGATTCGGAGGACGATTATTATGCGGACGAGGAGGAATCGGACAATCCCGATTTCCTCAAAGGAGAAGACGTCGTCGAGGTCGATTGACCTTACCGGAAGGAAACATTCTTACGCGCTACGCGCGCGCAAGCAAGAATATATTATAATTAAGTAAATAACTGTGTTACCCGGACACAAGGAGCATATTATGAAGCACAATACCACCGATAAGTCAAATCTGCGTTCCGCTAAAACTAAAATCGCGTTGACTCTTGCGTCGATCTTTATCGCATGCGTCGTTTGCCTCGGCGTTTTCTGCATAAGCGACGGAGCTTTTTCGTTCGATAACGCAAAGGACCCGCTGACCGCTTACGCGGCTGACGTAGCCGACGAGTCTGCTTTCATAAGCGCGATAAACAGTAATACCGCTATAAATCTTACCAAAGACATTACTATCAGCGGCAATTACAGCGAGAGCACATATACGCGTCAGATCAACGGTAACGGGCATACCATAACGATATCGGGTTCGGGTTCCCGGTCGTTCGGTAGCCAGGGTAGTCAGACCAACCATTACGTAGGTTTGATGATGGGCGTTTTCAAAGGCACCCTTCAGAACGTGAAAATCAATTATACGGGTTCTTATTCGCTTCTTTCGAGCAACGCGAACAATCCCGGCGATCCTGACGGTAAAAATCTTTCCACAAACGCCAACAGTACGACTATTTTCGGCGGTATAATTTGCGGCGACGCGGTGGGCGCCGTATTTACCGGCGTTACGCTCACGGTAAGCGGGTCGTTCGCTGTCGAAGGGATAGACGCTTCCTCCTCGTACGGTTCGGGTAACGGCGGCGTAGCCGGAGGATTTGCGGGGCGTTCGGGCGGCGCGACCTTTACAGATTGCACGCTCAATCTCAGCGGTATCATCCACGCCATCGGCGAAAACAACGACGCCGGCGCGGAAGAAAGGGTCGGCGGAAGTTCTTGGGCTCCGATCTACAGATGGAACGACTGCTCCGCAAACACAAACGCATGCAGAGCGTCTTCCGGCGGTATGGTGGGCGAACTGTACGACGGCAGTACCGTATTCGACGGATTGACCGTCAGCGGAAAGGGCGCGGTAGGGGCCTACGTCTACGGTCAGGTCGGCAGCGGACGAAATCAGCAATATGCTTTGAAAGCGAATTTCGCGGGCCTTCTTATCGGATTCGTTTCCGAATCTAAAGCCAGCTATGCCGTCAATTCCATGCTTTATAAATTCCAAGGCGCGACGTACGTGAATACCCGCCTGCATTCGGGCAGCCTTGCGGCGGGATTGCTCGTCGGTGAAACTTCCAACGCGACGCTCAATGCAAACAGCTTGTGGCGCGACGTTACGGATTCTTCAGCAAATGCCGGTATCGCGACCTACGGCATATCGGCTTCCGGTCAGGTCACGACTTCCGTAGTGTCTTCGATACTGAAGGCCGTTTCCTCCAAAATATCCAATTCGGGCACGATCAAAACTTTGGCTATGGGCTCCGGCAACATCACGAGCGCCACATATAACAATCTGAACGAATATGAGCCGTATCTTACTTACGTGGACAAGAAAAGCTCCGCATACGGTACTTTCTCGATAGACGCTATCACGAGCACGTCCATGAC
>JADINF010000026.1 GCA_017694145.1 Candidatus Stercoripulliclostridium pullicola | reverse complement strand
GTCTCATCACGCGGCTTACCACGGACGTGAACTTCATACGCAACGCTTTTATGATGCTCATCCGCGTGGGCTTCCGCGCTCCGGTGATGTTCGCGATGAGCATAGCTCTCGCGCTCGACATAAATACCCGTCTTGCGATGATATTCGTCGCGGTGGCGCCCGTGATGGCGATAGCGATGTTCGCCATCGGCGCGATAGCTTTCCCGCTTTTCGGTAAGATGTTCCGTAAGTTCGACGCGATGAACGCGAGACTTCAGGAAAACCTCATCGGTATCCGCGTCGTTAAAGCGTTCGTTAGAGAGAACCACGAGACGGAAGCCTTCCGCAAAGCCGCCGAGGACGTGCGCAACACCCAGGTCAAAGCCGAAAAACTCATCGTGTACGGACAACCGTTCATGCAGTTCGCGATGTACGGCTGTATGGTGGCGGTGGTATGGTTCGGCGGGAATATGATAATCAAATCGGTGGACGGAATGACGATAGGCGGGCTCAACGCCTTCATATCCTATATAAATCAGATATTGATGTCGCTATTGATGGTGGCGATGATATTCGTCAATCTCGTCATAAGCAGCGCTTCGCTTGCCCGTTGCAGCGAAGTTTTGCGCGAGTTGCCCGAAATAACCGACGAAACGGCGTCACCCGATCTCGAAGTTGCCGACGGAAGCGTCGTATTCGAGAACGTAAGTTTCGGGTACGGCAAAGACCCTGCCAAAGAGATATTGAGCGGGATAAACCTCGAGATACCGTCGGGCTCCGTACTGGGGATAATAGGAGGGACGGGCTCCGCGAAGACCACCCTCGTCCAGCTCATACCGCGCCTTTACGACGTGACGTCCGGTTCGGTCAGGGTAGGCGGCGAGGACGTGAGAAATTATAAAATACGCACATTGCGCGACAGCGTGGCGATGGTGCTTCAGCAGAACGTGCTGTTCAGCGGCACGATACGCGACAATCTCAAGTGGGGCAACGATCACGCCACCGACGAGGAAATAGAGGAAGCGGCGAAGAACGCCGAAGCCCATAAATTCGTAAGCTCCTTTTCGGAGGGCTACGACACCGATCTCGGTCAAGGCGGCGTGAACGTGTCGGGCGGACAGAAACAGCGTCTCTGCATAGCCCGCGCGATGCTCAAGAAGCCGAAGATAATGATACTCGACGATTCCACGTCGGCGGTGGATACCGCTACCGACGCCGCTATACGCAAAGCCTTTGCCGAAACTCTCAAAGGAATGACGGTGATAATTATCGCGCAACGCATATCCTCGGTCAAACACGCCGACAAGATAATCGTAATGGAAGACGGTAAAATAGCGGCTTCCGGTACGCACGAGGAGCTTTACGCGAATTCTCCCGTATACCGCGAGGTGTGCGATTCTCAGGCGGGAGGTGTCAAAGATGAGTGATCTCAGAGCCGCCGCAAACTCGGTGAAACCTCTTAATCCTTTCAGTACGTTCGCCCGCATATTACGAGAACTGGGTTCCTATAAGTGGCATTTGGTAGCCCTTATATTCGCGGGAGTGATTTCCGTTGCAGCCAACGTAGGCGGGGCGTATTATCTTAAAGATGTTCTTTCCGCAATAGAGAACGCAGGCAACGCGCCTGCGGAAACCTTGCTTGCGGAGCTCGCCACGGGCGTGACGTTTATGATATTCATATATCTTGCGGGAGTGATAGGGACCTTCGTCTCGATGCGCCTTATCCTTACGATAAGCACGGGCGTGCTTTATAATTTCCGCGTGAAGATGTTCACGCACATGGAGAAGCTACCGATTAAATACTTCGACGCGCGCACCCACGGCGAAATAATATCGCGGTATACGACGGATACGGACGCGTTACGCGAGATGATTTCGAACGGACTTCCGAACATAGTTTCGTCGGTGCTGACGATATTGGGCGTTCTGACGATGATGATAATATTGAGTCCCACGCTTACGCTGCTCGTGTTGGGAATGCTCGCGGTAATGGTGGTCGCGGTGTCCGTTATCGGAGGTAAAGGAAGAAAATACTTTATCGGGCAGCAGGCGGAGCTCGCGAGCGTCAACGGCTATATAGAAGAACATATCGAAGGGCAGAAAGTGGTGCAGGTATTCTGCCGCGAAGACAAAATAAAAGAGGGCTTCGGCGCGATAAACGACGCGCTTTGCAAAGCGGAGACCTCGGCGCAGACTTACGCGCAGATACTTATGCCGGTGATGGGCAATCTGTCTTACGTCAATTACGTGCTCACCGCCGTGGTAGGCGCTTTCCTCGTGGCGACGGGAAGACTTGCGGGCGGTATCGCCGTAGTGATAGTGTTCCTGCACCTTTCGAGACAGCTGTCGATGCCTTTGACGCAGATATCGCAACAATTCAACGGTATAATGACGGCGCTTGCGGGAGCGGAAAGAATATTCGCGTTGCTCGACGAGGGCGAAGAAAAGGACGACGGTTACGTCACGCTCGTCAACTGCCGCAATGCGGACGGCAAGATAGAGGAATGCGAAGATCGCACCGGTCAGTGGGCGTGGAAGCATTATCACCGCGCTACCGATACCACCACCTACGTCGAATGGCGGGGCGCCGTGGAATTCGAGAACGTGACTTTCGGCTACGTCGAGGGCGAAACGGTATTGCATAACGTGAGTTTCACCGTTAAACCGGGACAAAAAATAGCGCTCGTAGGCTCTACGGGGGCGGGAAAAACGACGATAACCAATCTGCTCAACCGCTTCTACGGCGTTACGGAAGGCAAAATCAGATTCGACGGTATAAACATTAACAAGATCAAGAAAGAGGATCTGCGCCGTTCTATGGCGATGGTGTTGCAGGATACCCATCTGTTTACGGGAACCGTACGCG
>JADINF010000001.1 GCA_017694145.1 Candidatus Stercoripulliclostridium pullicola | reverse complement strand
AAAAGCAAGGGACACCAAAATCGGTGTCCCTTGCTTTTGGAGCTAATCTTTTCGGCCGGGGCATTCGAATTGTCTGCCTGCTTTTCTTCACTTCTGCGGCTATCTATTTGCTTCTTGTTCTTTTATCGGCTTCTGTACTCACTCATCAGGTTTGCGGCTCTATGCCGCAAACTAACGCACCAGTGTCAGCTAAAGCTGACGGTCCGTTACCCCGGCATTAGTGCCAAAAGCAAGGGACACCAAAATCGGTGTCCCTTGCTTTTGGAGCTAATCTTTTCGGCCGGGGCATTCGGATTGTCTGCCTGCTTTTATTCACCTCTGCGGCTATCTATTTGCTTCTTGTTCTTTTATCCGCTTTTGTGCTCACTCATCAGGTTTGCGGCAAATAGCCGCAAACTAACGCACCGGGTCAGCTAAAGCTGACGGTGCGTTACCCCGACATTAGCTCCAAGAGCAAGGGACACCAAAATCGGTGTCCCTTGCTCTTGGAGCTAATGGCCGGACTCGAACCGGCGACCTGTTCATTACGAGTGAACCGCACTACCTACTGTGCTACATTAGCATATGGGCTTATTATCACTGTGATAATATGCCCTTTATCTATTAAATAATTACGCTTTGAAAGCTTCCTCTACGGCAACAGCCACTGCGACCGTTGCGCCGACCATAGGGTTATTGCCCATTCCGATCAAGCCCATCATCTCGACGTGAGCGGGAACGGAGCTCGAGCCCGCGAACTGCGCGTCGGAGTGCATTCTTCCCATAGTATCGGTCATACCGTAGGAAGCGGGACCTGCCGCCATATTGTCGGGGTGAAGCGTTCTGCCCGTGCCGCCGCCCGAAGCTACCGAGAAGTAGGTCTTGCCGTGCTCGATGCACCATTTCTTATAGGTGCCGCTTACGGGGTGCTGGAAACGGGTGGGGTTGGTGGAGTTACCGGTTATACCGACGTCCGCGCCCTCTTTGATCATTATCGCCACGCCTTCGTTGACGTCGTCGGCGCCGTAGCAACGGACTTTGGCTTTCTCGCCGTCGCTGTAGGCTTTCTCTTTGACAACGGTCAGGGTGTCGGTGAACTGATTGTACTCGGTCTGCACATAGGTGAATCCGTTGATACGGCTGATGATGTACGCCGCGTCTTTGCCGAGTCCGTTAAGTATAACGCGCAGAGGTTCTTTACGGACTTTGTTGGCGGAACGCGCGATACCGATAGCGCCTTCGGCGGCTGCGAAACTCTCGTGTCCGGCTACGAAAGCGAAGCATTTGGTATCCTCGCGGAGCAGTTTCGCGGCAAGATTGCCGTGTCCGAGTCCCACTTTACGGGTGTCCGCAACGGATCCGGGTACGCAGAACGCCTGCAGTCCTTCGCCGATAGCTTCGGCGGCGTCGGCGGCTTTCGCGGTGCCCTTCTTTATCGCGTTGGCGCAACCGATGGTGTACGCCCATACCGCGTTCTCGAAAGCTATGGGCTGTACGCCCTTAACGATAGCTTCGACGTCGATACCCTTCTTGAGGCAGATATCCTTCGCTTCCTCGAGGTCTTTGATACCTATGGACGAAAGGAACGCGTTGACCTTATCAATTCTTCTGTCATATCCTTCAAATCTGATAGCCATATCGCTTGCCTCCTATTATTCCACTCTGGGATTTATCTTCTTGACGGCTTCGTTGAAACGACCGTAAGTTCCGGTGCACTTCTTGAGCGCTTCCGCGGGCTCTACGCCTTTAACGGTGATCTGCTCGAGCATTTGTCCCACGCGGATGAATTCGTATCCGATAACTTCGTTGTCCTCGTCGAGACCGATGCGGGTAACGTAGCCTTCCGCCATTTCAAGGTATCTCACGCCCTTGACCTTGGTGGAATACATAGTGCCTATCTGACTGCGCAGACCCTTGCCGAGGTCTTCGAGTCCCGCGCCGATCGCGAGTCCGTCTTCGGAGAACGCCGACTGGCTTCTGCCGTACACGATCTGAAGGAATAACTCGCGCATCGCGGTGTTGATAGCGTCGCATACGAGGTCGGTATTGAGCGCCTCGAGAATGGTCTTACCGGGAAGTATCTCGGCTGCCATAGCGGCGGAGTGAGTCATACCGGAGCATCCGAGCGTTTCGACGAGCGCTTCCTCGATGATACCGTTCTTGATATTGAGAGTGAGCTTGCAGGCGCCCTGCTGAGGTGCGCACCAACCTACGCCGTGCGTAAGTCCGCTGATATCGCTTATCTCTTTGGCTTTAACCCATTTGCCCTCTTCGGGAATGGGCGCCGGTCCGTGATGAGGACCTTTAGCCACGCATACCATTTTATCTACTTCATGAGTGTATTGCATTGTTACCTCCGATTTCCGTATTAGTTTAGCAAATATTTTCGGTCTTGTAAACAGATTTCCGCTTGCTAATTAAGTTTTTTTAAGAGCTTGAGGTCGATACGTTGTTTTTCGTCGATTTTGATGACTTTTACGCGCACCGCGTCCCCTACGTTCACCACGTCGGTGACCTTCTCCACACGGTTCTTGCTAAGCTTGCTGATATGGATCATGCCTTCCTTGTTGGAAGAGATCTTCACGGAAGCGCCGAACTGACCCTTCTCGTTCTCCATGATCTTCACTACCGTGCCGTCTATCTCCTCGCCCACTTCGAATTCGTGTACGATGTCCTCGACTATCTTACGCGCTTTCGCTATCCTGTCGGAATCGTTGGAAGCGATGAATATCGTGCCGTCGTCGCTGATATCGATCTTGACGCCGGTCTCGTCGATGATCTTGTTGATGGTCTTGCCGCCGGAGCCGATGACCTCGCGGATCTTGTCGGGATCGATACTGAAGGTAACGATCTTCGGAGCGTACGGGCTGAGCTCTTTACGCGGAGCGGGCAGTACCTCGAGCATCTTGCCGAGTATGAACAGTCTGCCTTTGCGCGCCTGCTCGAGCGCACGGGTAAGTATTTCTCTGTTGATACCTTTGATTTTTATATCCATTTGAATAGCGGTGATGCCTTCCGCGGTTCCCGCGACTTTGAAGTCCATGTCGCCGAAGAAGTCCTCTATTCCCTGAATATCGGTAAGGATATGCAATTTATTGTTGACGTCGTCCTTGATGAGTCCCATCGCGACGCCCGCCACGGGAGCCTTGATCGGTACGCCCGCGTCCATAAGGGCGAGCGTGGAGCCGCATACGGAAGCCTGCGAAGTGGAGCCGTTGGAGCTGATGACCTCGGAGACCGTCCTTATGGCGTACGGGAAGCAATCCTCACTCGGAAGAACGGGCTCGAGCGCGCGCTCTGCAAGAGCGCCGTGACCTATCTCGCGTCTGCCGGGGCTGCGGAGAGGCTTGGCTTCGCCGGTGCTGTATCCGGGCATATTGTAATGGTGCATATATCTCTTGAATACGTCCTCGTCCAGACCTTCGAGCTTCTGCACTTCGCCTATCGTGCCGAGGGTGGCGGTGGTGAGCACCTGAGTCTGACCTCTGGTGAATACCGCGGAGCCGTGCACTCTCGGAAGAAGTCCCACTTCGCACCAGATAGGTCTGATGTCGGTAAGGCTTCTGCCGTCCGGACGAACGCCTTTATCCGCTATCATCGCGCGCACGCATTCCTTCTTCATAGCATAGAGGATGTCGTCGATGTCGCGCTTGTTGTCGGGATATTTATCCGCGAAATGCGCCATAATGTCGGCGGTGATCTCTTCTTCTCTCGCCTCGCGTACGTTGCGGTCGAAGGTATCGAACATATAATTAATTTTGTCCTGCGCGTAAGCTTTGACGTCGGATTCAATCTCCGCGGGAGCGTGATAAAGCTCTACCTCTTTCTTGGGCTTGCCGACTTCCGCCTGTATGCCTTCGATCCAGGAAACTATCTTCTTGATCTCCTCGTGTCCGAAAAGTATGGCGTTGAGCATTTCCTCTTCGGTGATCTCGTTGGCGCCCGCTTCGACCATCATGATGGCGTCTTTCGTTCCGCTCAGAGCGAGGTTCAAGCGCGATCTTTCGCGCTGTTCGTTATCGGGGTTGATGACGTATTCGCCGTCCACGTAGCCTACCATAACGGAACCCGTGGGTCCGTTGAAAGGAATGTCGGACACGCTCAAAGCGATGGAGCTTCCGAGCATACCGAAAACTTCCGGAGGGATATTGGTATCCACCGAAAGCGCGGTCGCGATAACGGAAACGTCGTTGAAAAGTCCTTTCGGGAACAACGGACGTATAGGTCTGTCGATAAGACGGGAAGTAAGTATCGCCTTATCGGAAGGACGTCCTTCTCTCTTCTTGAATCCGCCGGGTATCTTGCCAACGGCGTACATTTTCTCTTCGAAATCCACTCCGAGAGGGAAATAATCCATCCCTTCTCTCGGGGATTTGGACATGGTGACGTTGGTGAGCACCACGGTGTCGCCGCAACGGATAAGAACTTCGCCGTTGCTGTGGGAGCAGTAGCCGCCGATCTCCGCGGAAACCTCGCGCCCGCCGATAACAGTTTTGAAAATCTTGCTTTCTTTCATTTTGCCTCCTGTCCCCATCCGCGGGGACTTGATAATTTATAACTTTTTAAGCGGAAAGGCGACGTATAAAGCCGCTTATCCGTGAAAAAAGGGTGGCGAAAACGCCACCCTTTCCGGAATTACTTACGAATACCTAATTCTGCGATGATGTTTCTGTAGCTGTCGATGTCTGTTTCCATGAGGTAACGGAGAAGGTTCTTTCTCTGACCTACGAGCTTCAGAAGTCCTCTGCGGCTGTGGTGATCTTTCTTATGCACTGCGAGGTGCGCGTTGAGGTCGGCTATCCTCTTGGTGAGCAATGCGACCTGGACTTCGGTGGAACCGGTGTCGTTCTCGTTCTTGCCGAATTTGGCGATGATCTCTTTTTTTTGTTCGGTTGTCATAGTAATTTACTCCTTTTCGAATGAGCTGATACGCCTTGCTCCCAGTACGAAAACCGCATTCCGAACCGAGGGCGAGGTAAATCGCTTACATAATGTAGCATAAATATTATTAAAATGTAAAGCGAATTTAATCAAAATCCGAGCAAAAATTTAATTTGACTTTTCGTGGCGTGTCTGCAGAGAAAGTCCCTGCCAACGGTTTCAGAGTTTACCCGCTCTGCGCAGATACTCTTCGAAGCCTTTGGCGTTCGACTTCCTCTCGAAACGCCCTTCGCGGGAATACACGTATTTGGTGACCGCCCCCGCTCCCGCCGAAAGTACGGTATTGGTTTCTTCCATGTAATCGACGTTGTAGACGCATTGTTTGCCCGGTTTGCAGTAACCGACGTTCTCCAACCCGTCCGCGGTGTTCTTCTGACGGTACATATAGTATGGGATATACCCCGCCGACCGGAGCGTCTGTATCGCGTACTCCGTCATAGCCTTCACCCTGCCGTCCGCGATCTTGCCTACGCCGTCTTCTTTGAGCGCGGCTCCGCGCTTCACCGAAAGGCTGTGCACGGTGATATTCTCGGGGGAAAGCGCGATGACTCCGTCGAGGGACGCCTTGAAATCGTCCGGAGTTTCGTTCTCCAGCCCCGCGATAAGGTCGGTATTTATATCGAAACCGTATCCGCGGGCAATGCGGAACGCTTCGAAAAACTGCGCCGTCGTGTGCTTCCTGCCGATCGCCGCGAGCGTGGAATCCTTGAGCGTCTGCGGATTGACGGACACCCGCGTAACGCCGCCTGCGGCAAGCACGCGCATTT
>JADINF010000192.1 GCA_017694145.1 Candidatus Stercoripulliclostridium pullicola | reverse complement strand
AAAAACCAGGGCTATCTTCCTCGAAACGATAGCAAATCCTGCGGGAACGATAGCGGATTTCGATAAATTCGCGGCGATAGCGCGTAAGTACGGCATTCTGCTCATATGCGACAACACCATAGCCACGCCCTGCCTCTCGAGACCTTTCGAATTCGGCGTGAACGTAGTGGTGCACGCTTCCACGAAGTATATCGACGGTCACGCGACGAGCGTGGGCGGCATAATAGTGGACGGCGGTAATTTCGAATTCAAAGATAATCCCCGTTATCCCGGCTTCAACGTACCCGACGACTCCTATCACGGAATGGTGTTCGCGGACTGCGGAGCGGGCGCGTATATCCTGCGCGCGAGAGTTATCGGCATGCGCGACTTCGGCGCGCAGATGGCGCCGTTCAACGCTTTCCTCACCATGCTCGGAGCGGAAACTCTGCACCTCCGCATGCCCCGTCACAGCGACAACGCTCTCGCGTTAGCCAAGGCGATGAAGTCACACCCCGCCGTCGAATGGGTGAAGTACGCGGGACTTGAAAGCGACGAGGATCACGAGCGCGCAGTTAAGTACCTCGACGGCGGCAGAGCCGCGGGAATGGTAAGTTTCGGTATCCGCGGAGGCAGAAAAGCGGCGTCCGAATTCCAGAAATCGCTCAAGCTTTTCCGTATCGTCACGCATATCGCGGACGCAAGGAGCTGCGTACTGCATCCCGCGTCCACCACGCACAGACAGCTTTCCGACGCAGACCTCGAGGCGGCGGGCGTACCCGCCAATCTCATAAGGCTTTCGGTAGGTATCGAGGGTATCGAGGACATACTTTCTGACGTTATCGGCGCGCTCGACGCCACGCTCGAATAGAGGAGGGAATATGCCGATAGTTATACCCAAAGACATACCGGCGTTTTCCGTACTCAAGAAGGAAAACATCTTCGTCATGCCGAAAAAGCGCGCGGAGTCGCAGGATATCCGTCCGATAGAGATAGCGATAGTCAACCTGATGCCCACGAAGATAGAGACGGAAACGCAGCTGTTAAGGCTTCTCGCGAATACGCCGTTACAAGTGAACCTCACTCTCATCAAGACCGCCACCTATAAATCGACCAACGTGTCGGGCGGGCACATGGAGAGATTCTATAAGACCTTCGACGAGGTGCGCGGCACCCGTTTCGACGGAATGATAATCACGGGCGCGCCCGTGGAAACCATGGATTTCGCGGACGTCGCTTACTGGAAGGAGCTCGAGGAGATATTCGATTACGCCGACGGTATGGTCACTTCGACGATATATATCTGCTGGGGCGCGCAGGCGGCGATGTACCATTATTACGGTATAGGAAAGATACCGCTCGAGAAAAAGCTTTTCGGTATCTTCAAAAACCATGCCACTTCGGCTTTCGAACCGTTGCTCAAAGGGCTTAACGACCGCTTCTCCATACCTCATTCGCGCCACACCCGTATCGACGAGGACGCCGTTCGCGCCAACAAAAAACTGCGCGTGATAGCCGAAGGCGACGACTGCGGACTCAGTATCGTGAAAAGCAAGGACGACCGTAAATTCTTCTTTTTCGGACATTCCGAATACGACCGCGAAACGCTCAAGCTGGAGTATATGCGCGACAAGGAGAAGGGGCTAAAAATCGATCCGCCCGCCAATTATTTCATCGACGGCGACGTGAACCGCATCAATATGAGCTGGAACAGCACCGGGAACCTTCTTTTCTACAACTGGCTTAACCATTACGTTTATCAGGTCACGCCCTATAATCTGGAGGACTGATGATAGTAACCGACGTATCTCTTAATAATTTTTTGAGTTACGAAAGCGAAAAGGTGACTTTCGCCAAGGGACTGAATATCGTGTACGGCGCGAACGCCGCAGGTAAGACCAACCTTATCGATTCGATATACCTTTGTTCCCTCGGCAGATCCTCGCGCCACTCGCGCGACAAGGAACTGATTAACTGGAAGGCGCCCGCGGCGGGTTTCGGCGTGGAGCTCAAAGTAGAGAAGCGTTTTTCCACTCATACCGTCGCGATAACGGCGGACGAGCAGGGCAAGAAGCGCGTAACGGTGGACAGACTCCCCGTTCAGCGTATCGGCGAACTTATGGGCGTGGTGAACGTGGTGTTCTTTTCGCCGCAGGTGATAGGGCTCGTGCGCGAAGCGCCCGCCGACAGAAGGCGTTTCATGGATATGGGGCTTTGTCAGCAGAGCAAGACGTATTTCTACACTTTGCAGAGATACAACGCCATTTTACAACAGCGCAACAAGCTTCTCAAGACCTATAAAGGGCGGGCTTCACTCGATTCCATGCTCGAAGTGGTGGATTCGGAGATGATAAGAACGGCGGCGTTCATCATAAAAGAACGCGCGAAATTCATCGCGAAGCTCAAGCCTTACGCCGTCAACGAACACTATAAGCTTACCGACGGCGCGGAAGAATTCTCCGTTTCTTACGAGACGGAAGCTGTGGATCCCGATAATCCCGAAGAAGGTCTCAGAAGGCTTGCGGCTTCCTCCCGCTCGGACGATTTGAGGCTCGAATACACCACGGTGGGACCGCACCGCGACGACCTTAAATTGAGCGTGAGCGGAGTGGATCTCAGGAAATTCGGCTCGCAGGGGCAACAGCGTTCCGCGGTGCTGTCGCTTAAACTCGCGGAGATAGCTTCTTTCCGCGCGAGGACGGGGGAAACGCCCGTGCTTCTCCTGGACGACGTTCTGAGCGAGCTCGACGAGAAAAGGCGCAACGCCCTTTTCAACGCTATAGACGGCATACAGACGATAATCACCTGCACGGAGCCCGCCGAATTCGACGGCGCAACCTATTTCGAAGTGAAAAACGGACATTGTACGAGGAAATAATATGGAAAACACCGACATCAGGAAAGCGGAAATAGCTTCCTACGTAAAAGTGGAAGGCGTAAGCGCGGAGGAAATAGCTTCTTATATCGTTATCCCTCCGGACACTACTTTGGGCGATTATGCGTTGCCCTGCTTCAGATTCGCCAAGATCCTCAGGAAGCCGCCCGTAGCGATAGCGGAGGAGCTCGCCCGAGCGATAAAAGGGGGCGAAAATCCTTTCGCTTCGGTGGAAGCGGTCAACGGCTATCTTAACTTCAAATTCGACCGCACGGCGGAAGCGGGCAGAGTTCTGAAAGAGGTAGCGGAAAAGGGTAGCGATTACGGCGCAAGCTCCGAAGGCGCGGGCAAGACCGTATGTATCGACTACAGCTCTATAAATATCGCCAAGCCTTTCCATATCGGACATCTTTCGTCCACGGTTATAGGCGCCGCGCTATATCGCATGTACAAGAAGCTCGGCTACAACGCCGTAGGCATCAATCACCTCGGCGACTGGGGCACGCAGTTCGGTAAGCTCATCGTCGCTTACAAGAAGTGGGGGAACGAGATAGATCTTGCGAAAGAGGGAGTAATGGGGCTTACGAAAATATACGTCAGGTTCCATTCCGAAGCGGAGGAGCACCCCGAGCTCGAGGACGAGGCGAGGGCGTGGTTCAAGAAGATCGAGGACGGCGACAAGGAAGCGCTCAAGCTGTACGAGCTTTTCAAGGAGATCACGTTGAACGAGGTCGGTAAGGTATATGCAAGGCTCGGAATAGTATTTGATTCCTATAACGGCGAAGCCTTCTATAACGACAAAATGGCTCCCGTACTCGAAGCTTTGGAAGCCAAAAACCTTATAACCGTATCGGACGGCGCGAAGATAGTCGATCTTAACGAATACGGTATGTCGCCCTGTCTTCTGGTCAAGGCGGACGGCGCGACGCTGTACGCGACGCGCGATCTCGCGGCGGCTTTCTACCGCAAGAAGACTTACGATTTCTACAAGTGTCTGTACGTGGTGGCTTACCAGCAGAACCTGCATTTCAAGCAGTTCTTCAAGGTCATAGAGCTTATGGGCGAGAGCTGGTACAAGGATCTCGTGCACGTGCCTTTCGGCATGGTGTCCCTGGAGGACGGCACGATGTCCACGCGCAAAGGGAAAGTCGTGTGGCTCAAAGACGTGCTCGACAAGTCCGTCGAAAAGAGCCTTCAGATAATTACCGAAAAGAGTGCGGGGCTTAAAAACAAAGCCGACGTCGCGGAGAAAGTGGGCGTCGGAGCGGTGGTATTTTTCGCGCTTACCAATAACCGTATCAAGGACATTACGTTCAGCTACGACAAGGTGCTCAATTTCGACGGCGAAACGGGTCCTTACGTTCAGTACACTAACGCCCGTTGCATGAGCGTTCTGCGTAAAGCGGGCGCGGTCGATCTCGTCACGCCTTTCTCTTCCGAGGAATTAGAGGGGCTCAGCGGCAAGGAGGGCGAGGAGCTCGTTTCGCTGACGGGACGTTTCTCTTCGGTCATTTCGGACGCTTTAGCGAAGTACGAGCCCAGTATCGTTACCCGCTATCTCATCGATCTCGCGCGTTCGTTCAACCGTTATTATCTCGAGAACCGCATATTGAACGCCGAAGA
>JADINF010000191.1 GCA_017694145.1 Candidatus Stercoripulliclostridium pullicola | reverse complement strand
CCGATTGCGGCGCCGTCACGGAATACCATAATCACGATTACGATTATCTGTATGTGTGTGAGGATTGCGGGTTCAACTTTTTGCTCGACTACGAGCTCAACTCCGACAATGCGTCTTACAGCGTCAGAATGAACGACCGCAACCGTGGCTATCGAATAGGATATGTGAAGATTCCCGAAAGCTATGACGGACTGCCCGTCACGGGAATATGCGCCAACGCTTTCCGCGGTTACGACGATCTGAAAGGGGTATATATTCCGCAGAGCATTGTCAGGATCGGCGGTTCCGCTTTCGAGGACTGCAAAAATCTTACTTACCTCAATTCGCCCGAAGGTATTCCTTCAGGCGTAACCGTAATAGAAGATTATGCTTTCAGGGGGAGCGGGCTTACCGGGATCACTATTCCCGACGGTATCGTTAAAATAGGCAGATACGCCTTTGCCGACTGCGCCGAACTCACGGGTTGCGTTATTCCGAACAGCGTTACCGAGATAGGCGAGTACGCTTTCTATAATTGTGCCTATTTGCGAAGCATTAATTTGCCGTCCGGGCTGAAAACGCTCAACGATTATACTTTTGCAGATTGTTCGGCTCTCGAAGAAATAACGCTTCCGAACGGACTCGAAAGCATAGGATCGCATTGCTTCGCTTATTGCGACTCGTTAAAAGAAATAGTTATCCCCGATTCGGTAACATGGATGAACCTCTATGTATTTGATTACTGTGTTTCACTTGAGCGGGCGACGCTTTCCGCAGGGCTCGACAAGGTGGTTGCCGATACGTTTTACGGTTGCAGTGCGCTTGTTTCCGTAGTTGTTCCGGAGGGTATAAGAGGGGTGGAAAGCGGCGCTTTTGCGGGTTGCACGTCGCTTACCGAACTCACGTTGCCTTCCACTATCGTTTCTATTTCCGCGGAGGCTTTTGCGAGATGCGTGTCGCTTAAAAAGATAGTCATACCCGCTAACATGAAATTTTTGAGCGGAAGGGCTTTCAACAATTGTACCGACCTTGCGGAGTTGGTTTTCGAAGCTAAAGAAGGCTGGTACTATGTGACCGATTCCAAAGTTTATCTTTCCGTAGACGAAGTGTCGGATGCTGCGGCTATGGCTGCGGCGTTGAGAGAAGCGTCGGGCTGCGGATACGATCTCAGAAGAGATTAGATCGGATATGTACGCCGTGGCGTTTGCGTTTCGCCCGGCAATATATAAATCACCGTAGAGGAGAAGGAGAATTATGACAAAAGTAATCATCAACTATGTAGTAGACCGCGAAAAAACCGAGAATGAGCTTGCCGGGCTATATAACTTAAAGCTAAACACCGACGGCGAAAGTTATACTGTAGTTTCCGCAAAGCGCGACGACTATAGCTGTCTTATGTTACCGAAGCGTTATAAAGGTAAACCGGTCACCGGCATAGCCGACGGCGCGTTTGAAGGCTATACCGCCGCTACGAGCGCGATGATTCCGGAAAGCATCGAGAGAATAGGAGCGCGCGCCTTCTTTAATTGTACCGAGATTTATATTTTGATGCTCGAGGAAGGTCTTATCGAGATAGGCGATGAGGCTTTTGCAAATTTATCTTCGTTAAACAACCTCAGCCTACCGTATTCGCTCGAGTATATAGGTGACAGAGCGTTTGCGCGCACCGCTTTAAGCTCCGTATCCATAGGCGCCTGCGTCAGCCAAATAGGGAAAGCGGTATTCGCGGGGTGCACCTATCTCGAAAGCATAGAAGTGGACGAGGATAACGAATATTATTATTCCGACGGACAGTGTCTGATAGACAGTCAGGACGATACGTTGATAGCCGGATGTAACGGAAGCGAAATTCCGAACGGAGTTTCGGCGTTAGGCGAAGAAGCCTTCGCGGAATGTGAATTTGAGGAAATAGAAATACCCGACAACATTGTGGGGATATACGACCGCGCCTTTATGGATTGCGTCAATCTTCGGGAGGTTACTTTACCCGCGTATCTCGAAAGCGTGGGCGAAGCGATATTCGCGGGTTGTAAAGAGCTGTCGACGGTGTATTACGACAATACTTGGGAAGAATGGCAACAGCTGTACGTCGACGAGAACTGGGACGAAGGCGCCGATTTCTACTTCGATTGCGAGGAATGAGAAAGCGTATGTTCAAAAAAATTAATTTTCGCTCGAAAACCGTCAAAATCCGAAATAGTTCGAATATATAACAAATTTTGATTGACAGATATACGGGAATGATATAAAATTTTTACGTGGAGCCGGCTCAGACCGGCTCTTAGCATATCCACCGGTCATACGCCTACGGGCGCAATCGGCGACCTTGTACGGTTATCGGAAGCGCGTTGCGCGTCAGCCGACCGGAAAAGGAGAAACTATGATTAAACTGGTAAACATTTCAAAGACCTATACTACCGGTAAAGTTCGGGTAGAGGCATTAAAGAACGTAAACTTAACTTTCGGCGACAACGGATTGTCCTTCATAGTCGGTAAATCCGGAAGCGGCAAAACCACTTTGCTCAATTTGCTCGGAGGTCTGGACGGAGCCACTAGCGGCGACGTCATCGTGAACGGCAAGAAGCTCGGCGCGATGACGGGAAGAGCCGCGGACGTATACCGCGCGGAAGTGGTGGGATTCGTATTTCAGGATTATAACCTCATCGAGGAAATAGGCGTAAAAGGCAACCTCGAACTGGCGCAGATGTTGAAAGGGAAGAAAGCCAAGGCAACCGACGTCGACGACGCGTACGAATTCCCGCACAGCTGGGAAAAGGCAAAATCATTCGCGACGTAGAGACTATAGCCAAAGAATTGGCGCTTATCGGTATGTACGGAAGCATAGCGTTCGTCGTTTTCGCAATGCTGATGATAATGAATTTCATTTCCGTGACGATTTCCTCATCAAAGAAGCAGATAGGCGTATTGAGCGCGCTTGGCGTGGGCAAATTCGATGTTTTGCGCATATTCGCAGTGGAAGCGTTACTTATTGCCGTGGTCGCGTTTTTATTGGCGTTGCCGGGAATTTACGGTATTTCGGGGGCGCTCAACAAGACGGTATACGGCGGTATGGAAGTACCGTTTATGCAGGTAAGATACATGGTCCCGCTAGCGACTCTCGCGGTGGCGCTCGCGGGAAGCGTTCTCGGAAGCGTCATACCTATAGCGCGACTCGTAAGAAAAAAACCCGTCGAAATTATTAAGGCGTGATTTATTCCCCGCTTGCGGCGCGCCCGCAAGCGGGGACTTTTCATTTCCTGCCGTCTTTGATATAATATAGCCTGAAAAAAGTTTGTAAAGGCGGTGCTTTTATGATAGAAGCGAGGATCGAAGAGGCTTTGACCTGGATAGAACCGGGACCCGTCACTCTGATCGCAACCAGACACGGCGGGCGTAATAACGTAATGACGATATCGTGGACTATGGCTATAGATTTCGACGGACACATAGTCTTTACCTCCGGCGACTGGAATTATTCTTTCCGAGCGATACGCGCTAACAGGGAATGCGTGGTCTGTATCCCGCCCGCGAGTATGGCGGAAACCGTCGTTGACATCGGTATGGTATCCGGCGAAGACACCGATAAATTCGGTAAGTTCGGGCTTACCGCGCTCCCCGCGGCAACCGTTTCCGCTCCGCTCGTCAAGGAGTGCCTCGCATGCCTCGAGTGTGAGGTAGAAGATATCGTAGAGCCTTACGGTTTCGTAGTGATGAAGGTGAAGCGCGTTTGGGTAAACGACGAAATAGAAGACAGACGTATACTGCATGCGGTAGGCGACGGTACGTTCTATGCCGACGGGGAGCGTTTCGACTTTCGCAAGCGTATGGAAGCGAAACTTCCGCCGGGCATTTGATCCGCATATAATGAATATAACTTATGTATAAGGGGGAGTCATGAAGTATTACGTAGTTGCGGACGTGCACGGATTCTATTCGCTGTTGCGCCGTACGCTCGAAGAAAAAGGCTTTTTCACGGACGAAGAGCCGCGCAAGCTGATACTTCTCGGAGATCTTTTCGATCGCGGCGGCGAAGCCAAAGAAATGCAGGACTTCGTTATAGAGCTTATGGAGCGCGACGAAGTCATACTCGTACGCGGCAATCACGAGGACTGTATTACGGAGCTTGCGGACAATTTTCTGAGTTATCTTTACGGCGGCGATCTCAGACACACCCACCACTACGTAAACGGCACGATAGATACCGCAGAGCAGCTTACCGGTTTCGATTTGAGTTCGATGCGCGCCTCGCCTTACGCATTTGTCTCCGCGTTGAAGGATACTCCTTATTTCAGTACGATCATACCCGCGACCGTCGACTATTTCGAGACGGAAAATTACGTTTTTACCCACGGTTGGATACCTTGCGTGCGTAAAGGTACGTACGCAAGATATCGTTATGAGCCCGTAGATAACTGGCGTGAGGCGGACAAAGACTTGTGGGAAGCGGCGCGCTGGTATAACGGTATGGACGCGGCGCGCTCCGTGACGGCGGACAAGACCGTCGTATGCGGTCACAGGACGGCTTCGTACGGTCACTTCAAGTATGAGAGAAAAGGGAGCGAATTCGGCGAGGACGCGGATTTCAGCCCGTATTACGCGGACGGTATAATAGCCATAGACGCTTGTACCGCCGTTTCCGGCAAAATGAATTGCATAGTGATTGAAGACGAGCCGTTGCTCCGGCTCCCGTAAGCGCGGAAAGCGTAAAGAAATGTTAAGAAAGGCTTAAAAGCCATCGGCGGGGTTGTTAAACGCCGACGAAGATGTTAAAATACTCATAAGATTCATACCGACGGGTGATCTGCCGCCGGGTAAGCCGATACCTGAGTTGCAGGCAGATTTCCTCATTTCCCCAACCGGAACCGCGCCCGCACGGAGCGCGGTTCTCGATTATATGCGGCGAATTTGCAAACGTTAAAATTTTCCTGTAAAAAATACAGTTTCTTTTTTTTATTTACCGAAAACCGGTAATATGAAGGCGGAAAAAAACTTTTATCCAGCTCTTTTTTACGTTAGAATTGAAGCAAGGAAAAGATAAGGGGAAATCGATAAGGGGGATTAATTATGGAGCCTTGATTTTAATTTGCGTTTCGCCTTTTCGGCGAAAAGATCCGAAAGTTTTAATATCTTAAACCAAAAACAAATTTCAAATAAAGGAGAAAAATCATGCAAGAAACTATAGCGAAAAAAACCATTTATTTTTTGATAGACTGCTCCGGCTCCATGCAGGGCAACCGCGCCGACGCCGTAAATATCGCAATGGACAAGGTCATGCAGGAAGCTATACCGGCAGTCAGGTCTCAGCTCAATAATAATCTTGAGCTCAATTTCCAGTTCATAGGATTTTCCGGAGCGTTCCCCGGAGGAGTCGCGGAACTCATGCCGCCCGTCAAGCTGGAAGACATCAATAAGTGGAATCATATTCCTGACAGCGCTTTCAACGGAGGCACGCCCACCGGCGCGGCGATCAACGCCGTGATAGCCGATATGGACGGATCCGACCTCTATCGCGGCGACGGAGTGATCAATAAAGTGGCGGACGCCATAATTCTTATATCGGACGGAATGCCCAACGGCGACAATCCCACGTATGAAGAGGTACTGCTTCGCGCGGAGAAGGGACGTCCCGACAGCTCCAATAACTTCCGTAGAGCCCTGCGCGTGGCTATAGGGATAAGCGTGGACGAAGACGGGCGCAAAAGCCTTGAGAAATTCGGCAAGATCAGCGCGAGTCTTCAGCAGAAAGGCTTGAGCGCCTACTACGATTGTTCCGAAGACTACGTCGACAATTTCGTGGAGCTACTTAAGTCCATGACCGTCAATCTGTCGGTAGTTTGACCGAGGCGTGCATAAGTAAATTTCGGGATATGTTTATCCGTAAGCGGAGAAAGAACATGAGAAATGACAAAAAGTCGAATGAAATATTCCGTGCATATTCGCAGGCGGAAATAAACAACAATAAAGCATTGGCGAAGGTGAACGCTATTAGTATACCTTGCACGGGCGCGATAAGCGCGCCCGTGCAACGCCCGCAGGGCGAGCTTCGCGTAACCGAAGAGAACTTCGGCGAACGCGAAAAAGCCCGTTCCGTAGAAACCGTCCCTGTACGGGCGCCCGGTGTTAAGCCGCGTTCCGACGTAAGCGGATATGCCGAAACAAGCTGCCCCAAAGGCATCGACGACGATCCGTCTCGCGATTTTTGCGACGGTACGGCGCGTGACGAGGGAGGTATACGATCCGACTGCGGATCCGGATATGCCGATATTTTATCCGGTTACGGTTACCGCGAACGACTTAATACTGCGTTGAAGATAGCGAAAAAATTCACGGAGCTTTCCGTAAATTCGGCAGGTATATCGCATTTACTGCGCGAACTTAAGGAGAATTTCGCGGAGCTCGGCAAACTGAACGTAGACAGGATACTGTCGCTTTCTGCGGAATTCAAAGAGGCGACCGCTACGCAGATCGATAACGTTATTTTCGCCGGGATATTATTTTACGTTTTGTCGGCGGGAGGCTATCCCGACGAGCGGTGGGCAGTCGCGATTTCCGACGACAGGAGCCTCAGACGTAACGAAGTAAGGCGTTGCTCTCAAGCGTTGAGCGCCGCCTTCACAATGTGCAAAAGGCAGGATTTCGCGGACAAAAACGAAGTATTCCTGAAAGAATTCAACGAAGACGCGAAGCGCAAGGATATCGAGCCCTATTTTCGTGATGCGTTGCATGCAAACGTCGGCGAAGCCAAATTATACGAAATGCTTTGGGACGTTTTCGTCAATAAATATAAGAATTACGGCGTTAATCTATGGATAAAAAAATTCAACGAATATCTTCCCAAAGAATTCAACGTGCGTTCGGGTTGCGAATATTCGATATGCGGCGGATCGGCGGAAATCATCGCGGTGTCGTACGAAGGAAAACTCGATAAACCCGGTCACGACGGTTGCGAGGATTGTTCTCTGGCTGTATGGTACGACGACGACACCTGGCTTGCGGCAGCCGCCGACGGAGTGGGAAGCTGCTCCGACTCGGATACCGGTTCGCGCCTTGCCGCGGACAAGCTCGCGGAAGCGATACGCGACCGGCTTATGGAGGGACCGTTCCTTGCGGATCGGAAAAAAGGTGTCTGGTCCGCAAAGCGTCCCAAGGATTCCGACTGGGCGCAACTTGCGTATTTCTTCACGTTCGAACTGGCGGGGAAATTCTACGAAGCCTGGCGCGAAGCGGTGATAAAAGATAAAAATTACGTTAACGGCGAGGAGGAACGGTATACTTGCACATTGCAGTTCGCGTTCGGTTGCAAGGCGTTCACCGTGTGCGGCAGAGTGGGCGACGGGCTGTTTTTCATCGGTAAACGGGAAGTCGTCGGCGGACGGGAATGCAAAGGCGGCATGCTTTTCGACGACTGTATTTCCGGGGTTACCCAACGGGAAGTCCTGTCGGTAGCTTGTCTGAAAGACAACCCGTTCGCGTTACGGACTGCGATCTTCCGTCCCGGCGAGGTTACCGACGTGATAATGGCGTCAGACGGCGCGGAGTGCGCGTTGGGTACGACCGTACGGAAACTGATAGGGCTTTGCGAAAAGTTGCGCGCGATGGCGTTTGCGGACAGACTTGAAGCATTACACAAGCGCGCCAGACAGGGCGCCGATTATAACGAAACGCAGAACGGTAGCGGCGACGACAGTACCGTGGTTTACATATCGTTAAATACAACGGAGGAGAAAGATAATGCTTAGCGGCGACATGTTCGCAGTCGGAGGAATTACCTACAAAGTAGTCAAAAAGATGGGTTCGGGCAGTCAGGGTTCGGTGTGGCAGGTAAAGAGCACCGCCGATAACAAGCTGTATGCCTTGAAGCTAATAAGCGACGGTAATCCCAAAAGACGCAGAAACAAGATAGAGAACATCGAAAGACTTATAAGCGCGAAGATGAACGACCGTTTGCTCCCTAACCGCGCGAATCATGGGGTATATCACATGTTCCCCATAGTCAAATACGGTAACTCTGCGAGCGGTGAGGAAGGATATATCATGGAATGCGCTTCGGGTAAGACTCTCGAAACGCTGTGGAAAGAGGGCGTTATCGTCAGTATGAAAACGTTCGACAGGCTACTGCTTGCGCAGAAAGTGGCAAAGGCTATCGACATATTGCATTCCGAGGGCTATTGCTATACCGACATAAGCTGGGGGAACTTTATGTGGGACGAGCGGACCCGCAGCATTTACGTGATAGATTGCGAGAACGCCGCGGGAAGCGTGCTGATAGACAACGGCGCGTGCGCGTTTTTATACGGTACGGGATTTTTCATCGCGCCCGAAGTGGCGTTCGGGCAAGCCCACGTCGGTTACAACTCTGACAGGTATGCTCTCGCCGCTTTCATATTCGGATTATTGACCTGCAGAGTGCTGATGTCGCCTTATCACGGGGTGGCGATGTATGCGGCGCAACCGCTTTGTCAGAATATGCTCGAAGTGGCGGAGTACGTCAAAGAAGGGGATCTGAACGGGGACTGGCAACATTTCGTGTTCGATCCCGCCTGCCGCGTTAACGGAATCGACAAATTGTGCGTCAACAGCAGGAATCCCGCTAACGTAGCGTTCAGGAAAAACCTCGACGAAGCGACCGCGCTATGGAATAGTCTCAACGATAGTCTGAAACGGCTATTTTACAACGCATTCTGCGAGCCTTTCAACGTATCTTTGCGCCCCGGCGCTTCGCAGTGGGTGAGAACGATAGGCGAAGTACTCGCGGGAGGCGCGGTAAGTGCGGGGAGCGGAGCGCGTGCGAAAGGGAAAGTTTCAGCTCCCGCACCGACCGGAAGAGTCGCCGAAGCGGGTAAAGTAACGGCGGGCAAAGCTTCTCCTGTCGCTTATCCCGGGTACAAGCCGCGCGGCGACGCCGCCGTAGCGCAAAACGCCGCGGTCGCGTATCCCACGTATAAGCCGAGAGAGAATGCCGTCAACAATACCGGCGCTCCGGTAACGTACGCCGAGTACAAGCCTGCGGCACATGCGGAGCGAAGGAAAGCGCGGTTGAAAGGTGAGAATACCGTAATAGAGTTGGGCGACGAAACCGTTGTGCCGGGCGACGCGTTAGGTATCGGCGATGCCGAGGCTTGCAGGATATACAGGCGCGACGGCGGATACGTTCTGACGTGCGAAACGGAGTCCGGGCTGGAGATAATATCCGCGGACGCGACTTCGAAAAACAAGTTGAGCAAAGGACAGAGCCGCGCGCTTTTAAGCGGTGACGCGATAACCGCGGGTAACGGGAAAAGCGTTGTTTTCGAGATCTAAGTCAAAGGGGAAAAGGGGTATGGAAAGGAGTAAATTCAAATACGTATGCGACGCGGTGCGCAATATGTGCGTAGCCGAGCCCGGCTGGCGCAAAAAACCGTCCTCTATCATCGCGGATTTTCTGAAAAGCGAAGCCTCTTTCGGATACGGACTTACGCTACGCGAACTGTTGGGAGCGGCTTTCGAACTGATAGAGGAGCGGACGGCTTTCAGAGTTTCGGCGGGCGGAGAACTCGAATTGGAGGAACTCGCCTGCAGGCTGATGTCGCGTAAAAAAATCGAAGGATATAAATATACCGCATATTTGTTTGCGTTGAGCGTGGCCGCCGTCTGTACCGGCAACGCCTCGGCGGACGACGTAGACTGCGATCTTTTCGACTCGAACGAACTTATATCGTTCAACGCCGGGATGAGCGTCGCCGTAGAGAGCGATCCCGTCAAAAAAAGGCTTAAAAAATACAGGATCAGGTTGCTTGATTTTTCTCACGGCAATCCGCTCGTCAATTTCAAAGTCACTAAGAAGTCGTCCGCCGTGCTTTTTTGCGCCGATCATCGCGCGACTCTGAGGGAGATCATGGGCGGCAAGAGGATAAAGCTTGCCGGCTGGAAGCCGTTGGATCCTTCGACGATATATAAGTGTAAGATCTGCGGCAGAACGGAATTCGGGAAATACGATTTCAACGCGAAAAAAGTTCAGGGCGCGGCTCCCTGTCCCGTATGCGACGAGGGTAACGTGCATAACCGTAAAAGCATGGTTCCGGTTAAAGAGTTGCTCACCGTGATCCCCGACGAAGGAGTGGTGTGCGAATGCGGCAAGAGGATATCTCCGGACGAGCTTAAACGTAGCGGCAAATGTCCCGCGTGCGGGAAAGAGCAGGAATTCTCGACTTTTCCGTTGGTGACGTCTTCCGAACTGAAAGCATATAAGTCGGACGAGATGATCCCCGCCGTAGGCGACAACGCGGCGAAAGAAACTTTCAGATCCGTTCTGAATACGGCGAGATCGATGGAGCGCAATTTCGGTCTGCACGTGCTCTATCTTGCATACGGCTTTCTCGACTGGAAGGACGTCAACGGCACCGAATATCATTCGCCGTTATTGCTTTGCCCGATCAATATAGGCGTGGACAAGAACGGCGGCACGTATTATCTCGAAGCGGCACATTCGGGAGGATTCGCGTTCGAAGTTAATAAAACGCTCGTCAATATGCTGGCGGTATATTCTCCCACGCTGTCCTTAAGCCTGCCCGAAGCGGACGCCTCGAACGTCTACTCTTATCTTACTATACTCAAACAATATTTGCTTAGCGTTAACGAGAACGCGCTTGCGGTCACGGCGAAGTGGAAGGTTTCGGCGGAATTCGGCGTAGGACTTTTCCATTATCAGAAATTACAGTTACAGCACGACATAGAAACCAACGTCGACAAATATCTCGGGAATCCCTTGATACGCAGGTTGTGTAAAGACACGACGGCGCAAATTGACTCGCAGGGCGACAAAAATATATATTCGACGAAATACATATTGATGGACGCCGATTCCTCACAGGAAGAGGTCATCGCCGCGGCGCAGTCAGGGAGATCGTTCATTTTGCAAGGGCCTCCGGGCTCCGGTAAAAGCCAGACCATAACCAATATCGTCGCGTCCGCGCTCGGAGCGGGTAAGACCGTGCTTTTCGTGACGGAAAAAGCCACCGCAAGATCCGTCATCATAGACAATCTCAATAAATGCAGGGTCAACAACAACTGTAAACTTACGGAATTCGTTCTGGATTTCGAGAACTTCAAAAAGCGCGGCGGCGCGATAGCGCGCAACGCTTTCGTGGACGAACTCAATAAAAACCTTACCTCTTTCGCTCCCGTGAGCGGATACGACGACGAGTTGCTGGCGAAAGAAAGCAACCTGCGCAGGCGTGTAAGAGAATACATGAACGAAATGTGCAACGAATACGACGAGCGCAACTATATGCGTATAATGCGCGACGCGGCGCGTTACGTTCGTTACGACGACTTGCGCAGTTCGGACGGAATTCCGCAGGAATGGAGTAAAGTTCTCGATCTATGCGACGCTTTAAGCAGGTTTTATTCGGAAAGCAAGAGAGTATGCGGCGGTATTCGCTATAAAGACGACGCATTGTACGGCTGTAAGGGCGACGCGGGCAACGCGCTGTACACCGCCGCTCGGAAATATCTCGAAGCCCTGAACGGTATCGAAAGATCCTTGAATTACCTCGCGGGCATGGGCTGGGTAACGGACGGGAAGCGCGAAACTTTGTATAAGTGCGCGGATATGGCGGAACTGTGGTCCGGAATGCCCGTTCTTCCCGAAGCCGTTTTGAGCGCGTCGGACGAAGCGGGCATAGCCGCGCTTATAGAGCGCGCGCATGACCGGACGGAAGCGGTTAAGAGATTGGAGATGCATGAGGGACGCCGAGCGGGCGAATATATAGACAAAGAGAAATTCGCTTCTTTCGATCTCGCGAAAGCGGAGGAAGAACTCACGTATTTCAGATCTCCTTTCAGAAGGATAGGCAGAGCATACGGAAGTTTTCTTAAAAACATATTTTCCTGTTTCAAGAATAAACCTTACGCCGTGAATTACAAAGCCGCGTACGATGCCTACGCCTGTCTGACGCGCTACAAAGCGTATACGGAAGCCGTGCGCGTGAACGAAGTGCGCTCGCGCGAGGATCGCGCGCGGTTCGGCTTCGTTCCGTCCGGCATAAGCGAATGGCAGGAATTATACGACAAGCTGTGTGCGGTGCGTGAGATCGTTGCTTCCACAGACCGCGCGATATTGGATATACATGCCGTAGGGAATTGGTTAAAGAAGTTTTCTTCCGGCGGTTACGCGCGTTTCGTGTTGAATCTGAAGCAATGCGCGTTAACGCTCCGTGCGGCTGCCGACGACGAACGCGCACTGCGTGACGAATTGTCGAAATATTTTGAAAAAGGTTCCCGTGATGAGGATTACGGTTACCCCGGCATGCGGAGCGAGGCGGAAACGGTATGCGACAACCGCACAAGGCTTTCCGGATGGAAAACGCTTACGGACACCGTAGACGAAATAGTTTCTTCAGGTTGCGGTAATATCCTCAATGAGCTGACGGAAGACGGAACGCTTACCTTCGAAGCGGCGGAAGGCAGGATATACAAGAGTTATTACCGTAAGCTTCTCGATACGTTTGCCCGCGACAAAGGCTTGCGTAATATATACAATTTCGACCGTCCCGTCCACGAACAGCTTATCGGCGATTATTCACGTACGGATCTCGCGGCGATCGCTTCGGCTCCGCGCAGGCTTTACGACAGACTCAGAACCTCGCTGAAAACTGCAGCGGAGCAAAGACGCGGCAAGGCGGGAGAATATCTCAAAATACAATCCAAGACGGACTATTCCGTCAAAAGGACTATTTCCGAGAACTGGGATTATGTAAAATACATCAAACCTTGTTTCATGATGTCGCCGCTCAACGTCAGTCAGTACGTCGACGTAGATATACAGTTTGACCTCGTTATTTTCGACGAAGCTTCGCAGATATTCACCGAGGACGCTCTCGCGGCGATCATGAGGGGCAGACAGGTCATTATCGCGGGCGACAGCAAACAGTTGCCGCCGAGCGACTTCTTCCGTGCGGGCGACGCGAAGCAGGACGACGACGATGTCTATTACGACGAAGAAGCCAATCAGGAGCATTCTTTACTGGAAGCCGCGGCGGAAGCTCTGAACGACGCTTCCATCGCGCTTACCTGGCATTACAGGAGCGCGGACGAATCGCTTATCGCCTTCTCCAACGAGCAGATGGATTATAATCTGATAACTTTCCCTTCCGCCGTGAAAAACGTAAACGACGGCATACGCTATTACGGCGTACCTTATGATCCTACCGCCTGTTATGTGGCGGGTAAAGGAGGTGCGCATATCAATCCGGGCGAAGCGGATAAAGCGGTAGAGCTTATTTATGCCGAGATGACGCATCCCGAAAGGCATAAATTTTCGATAGGAGTGGTGGCGTTCAGCAACGCGCAGGCATCCGAAATAGAAATGCGATGGGAAGCTTTCAAACAGCACCCTTTGAGGAAACCCGTAATAGAGCAATGGGAGAAGGAGCACGAGGAAGAACCGCTCATATTCTGCAATCTGGACACGGTGCAGGGAGACGAACGCGACACGATAATCATCAGCGTATGTTACAGCGCGGACGCCGACGGGAAATTCATATTGCCTTATCTCGGCAGGATAAGACTTCTTTCCGGCAAAAAGCGCCTTAACGTGGCGGTAACGCGGGCAAGACATCAAATGCTCGTGGTGGCTATGCTTGACAGTTTAACGCTTGCCGACACAATCCGCAGAAGTTCCGCACCTGAGGAGAACAAGGCGGGCGCGAAAATGCTTTACGACTTTTTAGAGTACGCGCGTTCTTCCGGCGCGGGCAGAGAGTCGGTTTGTTCCGAAGCTTACGACCCGGTCGTAAGATCGGTATGCGAAGCGTTGCAATCTTGCGGCATAGAGTACGCTACCGAAATAGGAAGGTCGGAATGTAAAATAGACGTCGGTATCAGAGATCCGCAAGATCCCGAAAACTTCGTGCTCGGCATAATAGTGGACAATCCGGGCAGAGCGGATTTCGATTCGGTACGCGAATACACCAGACTCACCGAGCAGGTGCTGACCGACAAGTACGGATGGAAGATATACAGGATATATCCCGTTTCCTGGATGAACAGGTATGCGGACGAGAAGACCGCTTTACTCGGCGCGGTAAACAAAGCGCTCGGAAAATAAACTCATGATACGTAAGGCGCGCGGGCGGAAGCCCGCGCTTTTTTTGAATTGCGCTATCGTATTGACAAGCCGACGGGCGGCGTATATATTTATTATATTAACGCGAAGCGCGTAAGCGCGAGCGTTTCGAGACGGAGGCAATGCGTGAAAAAAGTGCTCGTCAGCGCATGCATACTCGGCGTGAACTGCAAATATAACGGAAAAAACAATTTTAACGCCGAGATAGTCGAGCTTCTGAAAGGACGCGAGATCGTATCGGTGTGCCCCGAAGCGCTTGCGGGAGCGGGGACGCCCAGACCGCCTGCCGAGATAAGGAACGGCAAGGTATACGATATTAACGGCAGGGATATCGACGAATCGTACCGTAAAGGCGTTGAGAGGGCGCTTAAGGAGTTTGCGCAGGAAGATATCGTTTGCGCAATTTTGCAACCGAGAAGTCCTACCTGCGGGGTGCGCGAGATCTACGACGGTACTTTCACGGGAAAACTTATCGAAGGCAGAGGTATTTTTGCTCGCGCGCTTACCGTTATTGGAATTCCCGTATTCGACGCGGACGAAGTTGAAAATATCAGAAAAGCCATAGCCTTGACGGAGGATTGAATGCGAAAATATCTGGAAAACAAGTTCGCGCGCTACGCCCGCGCGATAAGCGACGAATACGAGCGTAAAGCGATGTTCCGCCTTTACTGCGCCCAAGCGATAACTTGCGCGGTATTCGTTGCGTTGCTTATAGTTTTCTTTATTGAGATAGTCGTGTTTACCGAAGGATCCGCGCCTGAAGTATCGGATACGTTTTTCGCTGTCTACGGCGTGACTATGTTTCTTACCTCTGTTGCGGGAATTACCGCGTT
>JADINF010000190.1 GCA_017694145.1 Candidatus Stercoripulliclostridium pullicola | reverse complement strand
TCTTCGTTAACGTATTTTTTGATGAGCTCCGCGGTTACGAAACCGTGTTCGAATTCGGCTTTCTCTTCGTCGCTCAACACATATACTACTTTGAACTTGTCGCTTACCAAAGCGTCGAGCTTTTCTTTGAATACGAGATCCGCTTTTGTGCGCGCGCCGTAGAAAAGCACGAGTCTGAAATCTTCGCTTCCTTCGGCGATAGCCTGCGCCATGCTGTAGAAAGGCGTGATGCCGCTTCCGCCCGCGACTCCCACTACGAGAGGACGGTCCTTGAGCGATTCGTAATGGAAATAACCGGAAGGTCCGTTAATTGCGAATTCTCCGCCTACTTCGGCGTTATCGAAAAGCCAGTTGCTGAAGAAGCCCGCTTTTTTGACTGTGACGGCTACTTTACCCTCTCTGAGTGCCGCGTAAGGGGAGCTCGAGACGGCGTAAGGTCTCGCTACGTAACCGTCGCCTACCTTGGCGGAGAGCATAACGTACTGACCTGCGCGGAAAAGCATTTGCGTTCCGAGATCGAAAACGTACGTCTTGGTGTCCGCATTCTCGGTAATTACTTCGGTAAGTATCGCTTTACGGTTGCCGGGATGGAGTATGCGAGCAGTGGCGTTTACCCGGTAATCTTCAGGCAGAGGCGCCGCCGAACCTTCGGCGAGCTTAGCTTTACGTATATCTACGATCTTGCTGAAACGGATAAGGTCGAGAAATCCGAATATCTGTTTTTTGAAACGGTATGCCATATTTAGCCCTCCTTCTTAATATCGCCAACGGTCTGGCGTCCGCTGATGTCTCCGGAGAAGTATGCGCTCGAATAGCCCGAAAGCCTCATCGCGTATCCGCCGGCGAATCTCAAACCTCTGGTACGGTAATCTTCAGCCATCATCATCAGACGCGGGGTGAGTCCGTCCCAATACTGAGATTCGTATCCGTAGATACCGCCTTCCGGGTGTCCGCAATATCTCGAATAGGTCATCGGAGTGGCTATGGAAATTTCTTCGATGCTGTCTCTGAGTTTAGCTCCGGTATCTTCCTCGAAGCGCCGTATCATTTCCGCTGCGACGCGCTCTTTTGTGCGGACGTAATCTTCGGGTTTCACTTTCGCCCAGTCGTTGGACATATAGAGAGTGGTGAAATACATAATGCAGGTACCTTTCGGCGAACATTCGGGATATGCGTTATTCAGACATACCGTGGCTTGCACGTGATTGGTATCGATGCGTTTCATGATCTCGTATTGCTTCACCGTATCCATCGTATCGTACAGGAAGTAATTGTGATTTGTTATGCCGAGTTCTTCGGCAGTCTTGTTGAGACCTAAGAACATAGAGTAGCCTCTGCCTGCGAACTTGCGCGCATTGGTAGCTCTGATTACCGATTCAGGCACATTCTTGATCATCTTTCCGTATACGACGTGCGGAGAGCAGTTGGCCACCACGTGGCGCGTTTCGATTATCTTACCGTCGGCGAGCACGACGCCTTCGATACCGCCGTCGGCGTCCGACGTGAGGAGCTTGACGGCTTCGGTATTGAACCATATCTCTCCGCCGAGTTCGCGGATACGCTCGGTGAGCGCAAGAGATATTTCGTGCGAACGCATTTTGGGCATCGACGCTCCTTTGGTCAGATAGCGGTAGACCATCGAAGCGTAATGTATGAAACTTAAATCGTCGCAATGAGCTCCGAGGTAGCACCAGTAAGCATTGAGGATATCTCTCGCCTTCTCGGGCATGTGTATCGCTTTGAGAACTTCGTTGACGGAGTAGGAGCCTACGCGCACGAAATTGCTGTGCTCTTTGAGCATCACGTTCTTGTCGGTTTTGCCGTTGACGGAATTGGTGTAAGCCTGGGCGGTGTGTATGTCTTTGGCAAGCGAAAAGAATTTTTCCATCGAAGGGCGGCTGCCGGGTACGTAGGATTCCATTTTGTCGGTAAATTCTTTTACGCCGAAAGGCATGAGCGCGTCGAGTTTTTCTTCTCGCGATATGACCCGGTATGCGTCCGGTATCTCCAGCCAGTCGATTTTATCGGTTACGCCGAGGGCGTCAAACAGAGTGCGGACGTCGCCGCCGTTGTCTTTGGTACCGAAATCGTTCAGCTCATGCAGCGAGGCTTCGAATTCGAATCTGCCTCTGCGGAAACTGGTTGCGAATCCGCCGGGTAAATTGTGCTTCTCGACGACGAGCACGCGCGCGCCGCCCTGCAACAGACGAATTGCCGCCACGAGTCCGCCGTTGCCGGCGCCGATTACGACAGCATCGTATTTATTCATTTTAACCTCCTTGGAGAGGACTCGGTACGCGCAACGGACGCGCGAGCCCTTATTATTAATATTATATACTCGTTTCTAAACATTATATTATAGCGCGATCTTTGTTTTGTCAATAAGAAAAAGTGATTTTCGAGCCGATAATTCGTTGGACAAAGACATTCTGTTAATATACAATAAATCTATTCGGAAATTCGGAGGGAGCAATGCTCAGCGACATTGAAATAGCGCGCAAAGCGCACCCGCTACCGATAGTCACGGTCGCGGAAAAATTGGGATACTCGCCCGACGAGGTGGAGTGCTACGGTAAATACAAAGCGAAGGTGCCTTCCGCCGAGGGCGTGAAACACGGTAAACTTATATTGGTGACCGCGATGAATCCGACGCCTTTAGGGGAAGGAAAGACCACCGTCAGCATAAGTCTTGCGGACGCGCTGAACAGATTGGGAAGAAACGCGGCTCTCGCGCTCCGCGAGCCTTCGCTCGGACCGGTATTCGGCATAAAGGGCGGCGCCTGCGGAGGAGGATACGCGCAGATAATACCTATGGAAGAAATAAATCTGCATTTTACCGGGGATTTCCACGCGATAACCTCGGCTAATAATCTTTTATCGGCTCTTATCGACAACCATATCCATTTCGGTAACGCTTTAGGTATCCGCGAAGTGATATGGAGGCGTTGCCTCGATCTGAACGACAGGGCGCTTCGCGAAGTGGAAGTGGCGCTCGGCGGGAGCGTGAACGGAGTGCCGAGGAGGGACGGTTTCACTATAACCGCGGCCTCCGAAATAATGGCGATACTTTGTCTTGCCGATTCGCTCGGCGATCTCAAAAGGCGCATAGGAAACGTTACGATAGGTTACGGCGAGGGCGGTAAAGCGATCCGCGCCCGCGATCTGCATGCCGAAGAATCCATGACGGTATTGCTCAAAGAGGCGATTAAACCCAATCTCGTGCAGACGCTGGAAGGCACGCCCGCATACGTACACGGCGGACCTTTCGCGAATATAGCGCACGGGTGTAACAGCATACTCGCTACGCGAGCGGCGCTCACGCACAGCGATTACACGGTCACGGAAGCGGGGTTCGGAGCGGAGCTCGGCGGCGAAAAATTCCTCGACATCAAATGCAGAAAAGCGGGAATAGCTCCCGACTGCGTGGTGCTGGTAGTAACGGCGAGAAGCCTCAAATTCAACGGCGGCGTAGCCAAAGAAGAAGCGGCAAAAGAGAACGTCGAAGCGTTGGAAGCGGGATTTGCCAACGTAAGACGTCATCTCGAAAATCTTCGCAAATTCAACGAACGCGCGGTGGTCGCGATAAACAGATTTGCTTCCGACACCGAAGCCGAACTCGAAGCCGTCAAATCGTTATGCGCCGAATGCGGCGCGGAAGCGGTGGTGACGGAAGGATTCGCCTACGGCGGAGCGGGGGCGCTCGCGCTTGCCGAGAAAGTCATGGAATATTGCGACAAACCCAAGCGCGGGATCGAATTCATGTACGAGCCCGACGCGCCGCTCGCGGAGAAGATAACCGCGGTAGCGACTAAAGTGTACGGAGCAAAAGAAGTAAAGTTTTCCGAAAAAGCCATGCAAATGCTCGAACGGCTGGGCGCGGACGATGAGATCAAGGGATATCCCGTTTGTATAGCGAAAACGCAGTATTCGTTCTCGTCCGACGATAAGGCTCTCGGAGCGCCCGAGGGCTTCACGTTCGAGGTGCGCGATCTTATACCCAGAACGGGCGCTGAATTCGTGGTAGCCGTGTGCGGAAAGATACTTCTTATGCCCGGGCTCGGTGCTTCTCCGAATACGGAGCGCATCAAAATAAATACCGACGACGGTGAAGTTTCCGGTCTGATGTAACCGAATTAAATTTGCTTTACGGGGTTCCGTATCGTTATTTACGGAATCCCGTACTTTTGTGAAACGAAAACCCCGCGATAGTCGCGGGGTTCAAAAAAGGCTAAGCCGATGAGGCAGACAAAAAAACTCCGATTGTGTACAATAGAAGAAGACTTGCCGGTCGCCAAATACACAATCGGAGGATATCATAATGCAAGAGCAAGATAACATCGTAAACAGTTTAGCGCATACAAAATGGAATTGCAAATATCACATAGTGTTCGCTCCTAAATACAGACGAAAAGTATTTTTTGAAGAGAAAAGATTAGAGATACGAGAAATACTAAGGAAATTGTGCCAATGGAAAGGGGCGGAGATCATAGAGGGAGAAGTATGTCCGGATCATATACA
>JADINF010000189.1 GCA_017694145.1 Candidatus Stercoripulliclostridium pullicola | reverse complement strand
CTCCCCGAATATTGTCGGGAAGGCTTTTTCGGCACCGTGGAACACATGATACGCGCGATGGGCTCCGACGAAAAAACGTTCGCCTATTTCGCCAACGGCATTTCGATACGTCCCTATACCGTGCATAAGTTCTGGTTTCTCATACGCCCCTTCGGCAAATTCATCAACAACCTCACTTTCGGCAAGGCGAGAAGGCTCTGCCGCAAGGAATGCGGCGTCTCCAAGGAGGAACTCGGCGACAAAGCCAAAGAAAAGGTCGTCCCCGTCATTATGAAAATGGTCGAAAACCTTTACGCCGGCAACGCGAATATCGATCCCGCTTCCCCCGAATACCGCATCATTATGGGCGCTATTTCGATAATCGACGGGCTTATACGCCTTTTCCGCATAAACCTTAGGAAGATCACCGGCTACGCTACCGTAGCGGAGCTCGTGGAACCGCTGCTTTTCAATAACGGCATCGACGATTACAACGCGACTCTCGACCCCGAAACGCCCCCCGCGCCTCGCGTCAAACTGCCCGTTTTCCGTAGCAACAAGGCGCTCGGCATCGTTATAGGCGCGATAGTCCTTCTCGTGGCGTTCTTCCCCGTCTGGCTCGTCGCGGGCGCCGTCTGCGGTATCGTTTTCGCGATAAAATCCGCAGAGAGCAAAGACCCCAAATACCTCGTGCCGGAGCCCCTCAACCCCTCCTTCACCGAGAGCGAGTGACGCGGCGTTTTTTGCGCCGTGATTTAGCGCGTTTTCGTTGACTTCCGCGCGCGCGGAAGTTATAATGAACAAGGTATATATTAGATATTAAACCGAAAATCATTCAAATCAAATCTTAAACCATACTAACGGAGGTTCACAATGAGCAAAAAAATGACCGTCGACGGTAATACCGCCGCATCGTACGTCGCTTACGCTTTCAGCGAAGTCGCCGCCATTTACCCCATAACCCCCTCCTCGCCCATGGCGGAATACGCCGACGAATGGGCTGCTCAGGGCGTTAAAAACATGTTCGGACAACCCCTAAAACTTGCGGAAATGCAGTCCGAAGCGGGCGCCGCAGGCGCCGTTCACGGCTCCCTTTGCGCCGGCGCTCTCACCACCACTTATACCGCCAGCCAGGGATTGCTCCTCATGATCCCCAATATGTATAAGATCGCGGGCGAACTCCTCCCCTGCGTTTTCCACGTTTCGGCAAGAGCCCTCGCCGCTCACGCCCTTAACATTTTCGGCGACCACGCCGACGTTATGGCTTGCCGTCAGACCGGATTCGCCATGCTCGCGTCCAACTCCGTTCAGGAAGCCATGGACCTCGCGCTCGTGGCGCACCTCTCCACCCTCGAAGCGAAAGTCCCCTTCATTCACTTCTTCGACGGTTTCCGCACCTCCCACGAGGTCAGCAAGATCGAAGCCATCGATTACGAGGATATGAAGAAACTCGTCGACATGAAATATATCGACGACTTCCGCGCACGCGCCCTTAACCCCGAGCATCCCGTTCAGAAAGGCACCGCGCAGAACGGCGACATCTACTTCCAGAACAGAGAAGCCGCCAATAAGTATTACGCTGCGGTTCCCGGAATAGTCGCCAAATATATGGAGAAGGTTTCCGCCCTTACCGGCAGAGAATATCACCTCTACGATTACGTAGGCGCTCCCGACGCGGAGAAAGTCATCGTTATCATGGGCTCCGGCGCCGACGCCACCGAGGAAACCGTCAATTACCTCATGGCAAAAGGCGAGAAAGTCGGTCTTGTCAAAGTCCGTCTGTACCGTCCTTTCGCCGCCGACGCTTTCGCCGCGGCTATCCCCGCCACCGCGAAATACATCACCGTTATGGACCGCACCAAGGAAGCGGGCTCTTTAGGCGAACCTCTCTACCTCGACGTCGTCGCGGCTTTGAAAGGTAAGACCGACGCCACCATCCTCGGCGGAAGATACGGTCTCGGCAGCAAAGAGTTCAACCCCACCATGGTCAACGCGATCTACAAGAACATGGGCGGCGCCAACAAGAACGGCTTCGTCGTGGGTATCGTGGACGACATAACCGGCAATTATCTCCCGCTCGACGAATTCGTCAACGCCGCTCCCGAGGGAAGCATCTGCTGCAAGTTCTACGGACTCGGCTCCGACGGTACCGTAGGCGCCAACAAGAACAGCATCAGAATAATCGGCGACCATACCGACAAATACGCTCAGGGCTACTTCGTTTACGACAGTAAGAAGTCCGGCGGTATCACCATTTCCCACCTCCGTTTCGGCGACAAGCCCATCAAGTCGAGCTATCTTATCGACAGAGCGGACTTCGTGGCGTGCCACACCCCGAGCTACCTCTTCCGCTACGACATGCTTAGCGACCTCAAGGAAGGCGGCACTTTCCTTCTTAACAGCATCTGGGAACCCGAAGAAATGGATAAAGAGCTTCCCGCTTCCGTGAAAAACGCGATAGCGAAGAAGCACATCAAGTTCTACACCCTCGACGGCAACAAGGTCATAGAGTCCATCGGCGCGACGAAGGGCGTCAACACCGTCATGCAGGCGGCGTTCTTCAAGCTCTCCGAAGTTATCCCCTACTCCGACGCCGAAGCGTACATGAAAGCGGCTATCAAAAAGACCTACGGCAAGAAGGGCGACGCCGTCGTCAATATGAACTACGCGGCGGTAGACGGCGCGATCAAGTTCCTCAAAGAGGTCAAATATCCCGAATCCTGGGCAACCACGACCGAAGGCGCTCCGATGGTGGCGGTAGCGGACGACAAATACTTCCGCGAAGTCATCCATCCCATCCTCAAGCAGGAAGGCGACAAGCTCCCCGTATCCGCTTTCAACGCCGACGGCACCGTGCCCGTGGGCACCACCAAGTACGAGAAACGCGGCACCGCGGTACACGTACCCGTATGGATCCCCGAGAACTGCATACAGTGCAACCAGTGCTCCTTCGTCTGCCCGCACGCGGTCATCCGTCCCGTGCTCGCCACTCCCGAACAGCTCAACGCGGCTCCCGAAGGCTTCGTGACCAAGGACGCCACCGGCTTCAAGGGATATAAATTCAGAATGCAGGTCAGCCCCTACGATTGTACGGGATGCGGCTCCTGCGCCAACGTCTGTCCCGCCAAGACCAAGGCTCTCGTGATGAAACCCATCGCCGAAGCCATCGCCGCCGACGCAGTCAACGCGGAATTCGCGGCAAATCTTCCCGAAACCGACAAGGTTTACAACACCAATACCGTTAAAGGCAGCCAGTTCGCCAAACCCCTCTTCGAGTTCAGCGGCGCTTGCGCGGGCTGCGGCGAAACTCCTTACGTCAAGCTCGTTACCCAGCTTTTCGGCGACAGAATGATCATCGCGAACGCGACGGGATGCTCCTCCATTTACGGCGGCTCCGCTCCCACCTGCCCCTACACGACCAACGCCAAAGGTCGCGGACCCGCGTGGGCTAACAGCTTGTTCGAAGACAACGCCGAATTCGGTTACGGAATGAATCTCGCATACGCGGCAAGGCGCAACGAGCTCAAAGCTCTCGTCAAAGAACTCGCGGAAGGCGCCTGGGCGGAATACGCCGAAGGAAAAGCCGCCTGCGAAGAATGGATAGCGGGTATGGACGACGCCGCGGCGAGCGAAGCGGCTGCCGAGAAGCTCCTCAAGGCTATCGAAGCCTGCAAGGATTGCGGTTGCGCGGCGGACGAGCTCATAAAACGCATTTACGCGGCTAAAGACTGCCTCATCAAGAAGTCCATCTGGATCTTCGGCGGCGACGGCTGGGCATACGATATCGGCTACGGCGGACTCGATCACGTTCTCGCTTCGGGCGAAGACGTCAACGTCCTCGTTCTCGACACCGAGGTGTACTCCAACACCGGCGGTCAGGCTTCGAAGTCCACTCCTACGGGCTCCATCGCGAAGTTCGCGGCGAGCGGCAAGCGCGTAAAGAAGAAAGACCTCGGCATGATGGCTATGAGCTACGGCTACGTATACGTTGCACAGGTATCCATGGGCGCGAACATGAACCAGCTCCTCAAAGCGCTCAAAGAAGCCGAAGCCTACAAAGGACCTTCGCTCATCATCGCTTACGCCACCTGCATTAACCACGGCGTCAACATGAGCCGTCCGATGGACGAAATGAAGAAGGCGGTCGAATGCGGCTACTGGCAGCTCTACCGTTACAATCCCGCGCTCGCCGACGAAGGCAAGAACCCCTTCTCGCTCGACAGTAAAGAGCCCACCGGCGATTACGCCGCGTTCCTCGCGGGCGAAACGAGATACGCTTCCCTGAAGAAGCTCTATCCCGCGCTTGCCGAGAAGCTGTATGCGGAGAACGAAGCGCAGGCGAAAGCCCGCTACGCAGGATATAAGGCCCTCTCCGAGAAGGAGTAACGCGGAGGGCGAAATTCTCGCGCAAATTTAACCGATAATAAAGATAGCGTTCCGAGATTATATCGAGGAACGCTATTCTTTTGCCGTTCGAACAACTTTTCTTTATAAGGATAAAATATTGCGCGCGAGCCTTTCGTTTCCCCCTCCGCGTTACAAGCCGCTCGGCGGCAATCTTTTGCGCCCTTTCGCTCAAAGACTTAAATTCCCCATATACCTTTGGTCACATACTCTTGTATGTTCCCGTCGGAACTTTGAGCGAAATCATCGCAAAATCTTTGCCGCGGAGCTACCATAGGTCGCTGTATGTTTGATATCGGGGATATGTACCTCGTATCCTTTCGGGGTGTAGTACGCAGGGTAGCATAGGTGTACGTTCCTATATACGGTCTTGTGCCCGATATAGAATATCGGACATATACGTTTCGGAAAGAATATCGCAAATGAATTTGCATATCCCTTCCGCTCCGTATATCGCCGCACAAAGCGCGGCGCAAGCCCTCGCGACAGAGGTTTTACTTGTTGAAAGCCACAATGTGGTTTGCGATATGCACGCGCCCTATTTTCTGTGCATTTTCTTCGGTTGATAGTTGAGATTTACCGGGCTTGCGCCCGATATAAATATCGTGCATATCCGTCCGCAACGATATGCGTAAGTAAACTTCCGCTACCGTTGCGTGCCGTATATCGCCGCACAAAGCGCGGCGCAAGTCCTTGCTTTTGTATGTATATCGGCTTCTTTTGAAGGCTTTTTATTGCCGAGGTATTCTCAAGTCTTAGAAAGTCGGGGAGATATTTTAGGTCGCTATATGTTTTAAGTCGGGGATATGTACCTCGTATCCTGTCAGGGGTGCGGTACGCAGGGTAATATAGGTGTGCGTTCCTCAATTCGGGCTTGTGCCCGATATTACATATCGGACATATACGTTTCGGAAAGAATATCGCAAATGAATTTGCATATCCCTTCCGCTCCGTATATCGCCGCGCCTCGCGCGGCGCAAGTCCTTGTTATAGAGGATTTACTTGCTGAAAACTGGTAATCTGTTAAAATACGCTTGTGGCGGTTGTTCTTTATAGATCGCACTCCGTAAAAGTATAAGTGGAGCGGACTTGCGCCCGATATAAATATCGTGCATATCCGTCCGCAACGATATGCGTAAGTAAACTTCCGCTACCGTTGCGTACCGTATATCGCCGCACAAAGCGCGGCGCAAGTCCTTGCGACAGAGGTTTTACTTGTTGGAAGCTACTATGCGCTATATATGCAAATCATTATTATTCGGATATTTAATTTTATCTACCATATTTAACGAAAAGCCTTCTAAACGTACTCGGCACCCGAGGGAGATAGATTTTCGCCTGCTTCGAAGCGTAGGAGCGAAGAACTACGGTTTCGTGTCGAACGAGGCTCCCGTAGGGTGTATTAGGTTGCGGCTACCTGACGGATAGCCGCGCCCTTAAACACCTTGCGGAAACGTCTTTTCGTCCACTTACGTCGGGAGTGTCGCTCGATGCAGTATTGCGATCTTCTCTCCTACCC
>JADINF010000188.1 GCA_017694145.1 Candidatus Stercoripulliclostridium pullicola | reverse complement strand
CCGCAAAAACGAAAGCGAGCGCAAAACTTATGAGTGCGCGAACGAGCGTACCTCCTACAGCGACGTAGAATTCCTTCGTCCCGAGAAGGTCGAAAAATTCTTCGAACGCCCGCGCCGGAGCGGGGAGGATTATCTCCATATCGGTAATTTCGGCGGCGATGAACCAGATAAGCAGGAAAACGCCTGCCCCGATTACGGGGTAGGCGATATTTCCGATAAGTTCCGCTTTGGAAGCGAAACGCTTTTTGATTTCCGCCGCTTTCATTTACTCAGAACGGTTTAACCGGCGTAGAAGAAGGCGTCGTCGGGCATTTTGCCGCCCACGGTAGCCGCGTTGAACGCAAACAACGCGCCGAGATAGGTATTGACTGCGGCTTTGGCGTCGGCGGCTTTTACCGTATCGAGATTGCACGCCGCTATCGTCGCGGAAGTAAGTCCCGCAAGAGAGGTCGAACCCGCTGAAGTGAGAGCGGAGGATACCGTTTCGGCATTTGCGGGCGCCCATTCGTCGTTTTCCTGAAGTTTAGTTATAAACCATTCGATAAACGCCGCATGCTCGGAAGTAAGCAAAGATTCTTTGACGAATACGCCTGCCTGCGGGAAGCCCGCGGTGGCGGAACCGGTGGATTCCTGCCACAGAGCCTGAATATCAAATACCGTGGAAGTGCCCGCATTCGAGTTAGCTTTCGTGACCGCAGGCTCGCCCATTATGCCGTATTCGGCTTTTCCCTGTTTAAGCAGAGGTATAAGCTCGGAACCGGTATTAACGTAGTTAAGAGTGACAACGCCTGCAGTCGCGGTATCTCCTTCGACGTAATCGATGCCGAAATGGTCGAGAATGTATTTGAACGTAAGGTCGGGAGTTGCGCCCTGTCCGATATTGTAGACCACCTTACCTTTGAGAGAGGCAAGCTTTTCGGCGGTCGTAGCGCCCTCGGGCATATTCTTACCTACCATATACAGCGAGCCCTGCACGTTTGTGGTGATGAGCTTCACGCCCATACCCATATTGTACATTGTAGCGCCGAGATTCAGAGGCGCTATCGCTATGTTGGCGGTATCGTTGAGTATCGCAGCCGATATCTGAGTCGCGCCTTCGACGATGCTGTAGCTGATGTTGTAGCCTGCGAAAGTAGGCTTTTCGCTGACGAGCTTCGCTATGGCAATAGCGGGCGAGCCGTCTGGCACCACTACGTTCACGGTCACGGCTTCGGGCGCGGTGTCGTCGCCGGTGTTGTCGTCTTTATTTTCGCAACCGACGAGAGCGACAGTTACGAAAAGCGCCATAATGAGCGTTAAGGCTATAGTTATTATGAATTTCTTTTTCATTTCCGGTTGCTCCTTCTTTAAGGATATTATGTCGAAGTTAATCTATTTCTACCGCTGTAACCGCGGATTTCACGTTAACGGAATCGATCCTGCCGAGTTTACCGGTGAGCGCGGAAATGCGCTCCGTTTCCCCTTCAACGACTACGCTTATGGCGCATACGCCGCTTACTTTGTCGGGAATACCCATTCTGCCCGATATAATGTCGGCAAAATCGCTGAGCACAGACTGAACCGTGCCGGCGACCGAGCGATCGGTAACGATAATAGCTACAACACCTATTTTTTTCATATAAAAAACCTCCTTTCGTCCGAAGGAGGTATCTTTTACGGGAAAAGGCTCGCGCCTGTTTATCTCGGTCAAGCTTACTCTCCGAACGAATCATCGATACAGATTATACCTTGTAATAAATTTAACATTAGAGGATACGGAAAGTCAAACGTTTTTCGTCGGTTAGTGAAAAAATACGCAGATCGCTTTTACGCGGTCTGACCTTAATGCCGTGAGGCGGCGTTTCGCCCGCAAACAATTTGGTTCCGACGGCGTTGACGTAAACGAAACCGTTACCGTCGAACATACGAGAAATGGCTTCGAAAGGTTCTCCGTCGTCGGAAGCTTCCAAGACATAAGAAGCGATCACGCCGTCTGCAACATAGTTTCGGCTAAGGATTTCTATATCGTAACCTCCGAAATTAAGCCGCGTTCCGTCATCGTTATGCGTTATCGGCGCTTCCGAAAAATTGCGGTTTGCGTTGACGTATGCGTCCACGTTTACGGTCGCGGGATCGTCGATAAGTTCTTCGGGCGTGCCGATCTGTTCAATATTTCCGTAGCGCATAAATATTACGCGCTTACCGACAGAAAAAGCTTCCGTTACCGAAGTGGTTGCGAAAAGAAGCGAAGAAGATATCTCTGCCACACGCGGAAAAAGCTCGTGGAACAGCTTTCCTCGCTGAGCGGAGGGCAGCATTCCGAACACGTCGTCGATCATTACGAGCGGAGCCTTTCTCAATGCGGTACGTGCGAGCGCCAGGCGCACTTTTTCCGTTTCGTACAGTCTGAAAACGTACTCTTCCTCAAATCCCCTGAGCCCGAATTCGTCGGACGCATCCAAAGCGAGTTTCTCCCTCTCCTCTTTGGGTACTTTACGCACCTTCTGAGGGTAAACGAGATTGTAACGCACCGTACGACGGTTAAACAGCCCCCCGTCGTCGTAGACGAACAGTATATCGCGGTCTTTGATTTTTGCTTCGGTGACGTCTTTTCCGTCTATAAATATTTTCCCGGAGCTTACGGGATACAGACCCGCTATAGCTTTAAGAAGCGAGGTTTTCCCCGCTTCCGCGCCGCCGAGTACGGCGACGTGTTCTCCCGAAGCTATTTCGAAAGACACGTCGCACAAGGCTTTTGCGCCGTAAAGGTATTCAAGACTCAGATCTTCCGTTACGAGCATCGGAGCGCTTTAACGCTTTCAGATAACGTAATTATCCGATTTTGCGGGACGGGAGCGGAGTTCCTCCGCTTTGGCTTCGTAACCGGCTCTCCCGAGAAGGGCGTAAGTGGCGTTCTTGCCCTCTTCAACTCCGGGTTGATTGAATGCGTCTATACCGAGCATCGCTCCCGCGTAAGCCGTTTCAAGCATAAAGAACATCATAAGCTGTCCTACGCTGTAAGCGTTCACTTCGGGCAATATTATCATATTGTTAAGACGATTGTTTTTCGTCAGCGCATATTCCGTCGCATACATTTCGGAGGTGATTAGTTCGTTGAGAGTGTGTCCGCTCAGGAAGGATACCGACGGGAAATCTTCCGCGCCGCCGCTTATGGTGACTTCCTTGCGATATTTTTCGACACCGATGAAAGTGACTACCTTGTCGTAAGGTCCTTCCGTATATAACTGTACCTGGCTGTGCTGATCGGTGACGCCCAGCGATTTGACGGGAGTCTGTCCCACGTTGACGATCTCCCCTTTCTTGTTGACGGCTTTGCCGAGGCTTTCCGCCCAGAGCTGGCAGTACCAGTCCGCCATTAGTTTGAGTGAGTCGGTGTAAGGCATCATAACGCTGATGTTTTTACCTTTCTCCATCGCGAGATATTGGAGCGCCGCCGCGGTAAGCGCGGGATTGGTCTTCATATCCGCTTTGCGGCAGGCTTTATCCATATCCGCGCAACCTTTGAGAAGCGCTTTAATGTCTATACCGAGCACGGCAGCGGGGAAAAGTCCCACAGGGCATATCTCGCTGAATCTTCCGCCCACTCCGTCGGGGATATAGAAGGTCTTGAGCCCCTCTTTGCGGGCGATCTTGATGAGATTGCCCTTCTCGGAATCGGTAGTGGCGATGATGTGTTCGCGCGCTTTGTCGCCGTAACGCTTCTTGAGAATGTCCATTATGATAAGATACTGACTCATCGTTTCCGAAGTGGAACCGCTCTTGGTTATCACGTTGAAAACGGTCTTGTCGAGATTGAGTATATCGAGAAGCGACGCCATTCTTTCGGGATCGACGTTGTCTTCGACGTAGAATTTGGGTGCTTTGCGCAAGCGTTTGGGAAGTTCGTTGTGGCGGAGATGACAAAGAGCCTGGAATACCGCCATGGGTCCCAAAGCCGAGCCGCCGATACCGAGAACGACGAAGGCTTCCGCGTTGCGACGGACGACCTTTGCGGTTTCGAGTATGTCCTTGACGACTTCGCCCTGATTGTAGGGAAGTTCCGTCCAGCCCATCATTCCTGTGCCGCGGTTCAATTTGACTTCGGCATGAGCGGCGACCGCTTTGTTACGCATCGCCGCGAGTTCCTGAGCGGAAATGCCCTCTTTTTCGCCGACGTGATCTGCCATCATGTTGTTGTAATCGAATTTGATGCTTTCGTATTTTTTTGCCATAAAATTTATACTCCTTGAATTCAGCCGCGCTCGGCGACCGTAAGACATTTTTTAAGATATTCGTAAGAGGCTTTGACTTCGTCAAAGCTCTCGTAATTGCCCGCATAAAGTTCCATAAGGAGCGGTCCGTCATAACCCAGCTCTATCAATTTACGGAAAAATCCCGTAAAATCGAATATGCCTTTGCCGGGAACGGCAAGTTTACCGTCCTCGCGGTAATCGCAAAGATGTACGGTGACGAGCCTGTCCGCCATTACTTCCAGATAATCGTCGAGCGGATATTTGCTCTGCATCGCCTGTTTTATATCCAGACAGACTTCGACGTCGCTGTACTCTTTGAGCTCGCGGAAAAAGTCCGGCGAATTGAAAAAAGTCCAATGCACGTTCTCGTAAGCTATCTTACAACGACTGCCTTCGTATCCCGCAAGTATCCCGTCGAGCTCTTTAAGCCTTTTTGCCAGCCACTTATAGTCTATATTGTAAGGCAGACGTTTAAGGCGCGGCTGTCCGTGAAAAGTGTAGGAGCGCGCGTTTAGCCTGACCGCCGCTTCCGCACATTCGCGAAAAAATACTTCCGCGTCTTCGCGCGTTCTCCGCACTTTGTTGAACAGTTCGGGCTCGAATTGTTGATTGAGGGTGTGTATGCTGTGAACTTCGAGCCCGGGACCGATACGCGGAAGAAGCAGGTCGATAAATTCCCTGCGGTATTCGCTGAAAGTCGTGAGAAATATTTCACAGACTTCCACTCCCATGCTTTGTATGAGTCCGACGGCGTCTTCCGTTTGCGACTTGGAAAAGAAAGTCGCCGTGGACATTCCTATCTTTATCATCCGATTTGAACCTCTGTGCGCAACGCTTGCGCGCACGTTGTGCGCGCAAGCGTGCTATAGTCAGGTAATTATCAATATTCGGGCGTTATCAGGCCGTAATCGCCGTCGTGACGCTTATATACGACGGAAACTTTGTTGTTCTCCGCGTTTACGAACACGTAGAAATCATGGTCGAGAAGCTCGAGCTCCGCTATGGCGTCCTCCACGGTCACAATCGAAATGTCGAAACGCTTTTCTTTGACGATCTTGCCGAGTTTGTCCTTGGAAACGGCGGCGTCTGCATCTGTGGGCGGATTGAGCGGCAACGCACTCTTGGGCGTTTTGCTGTTGATACGCGCTCTGAACTTATTGATCTGCTTGTCGAGTTTGGGCAGAACAAGGTCGATATTGTCGTACATGTTGCCGGAAGTTACTTCCGCTCTCGCTATGAAACCCGAAAAACGGATGGTTATTTCCATCGTAAATTTGTCGGTGCTGACGGTGCTGAGTTTTACTTTGGCTTCAGCACTGTCGTCGGGGAAATACTTATCGAGTTTACCGAGCTTCTTTTCGATGACGGAAACAAGTCTGTTGCCTTCGTTATAGCCCTTGGAAATCAGTTCGATACGCATAGTGTGCCTCCTTTGCTTTTGGTTATATCGAATACGATCTCGCCGTCTTTGACGTCGACGGCTACGTCGCAATCGCTTTTGATCTTGCCGGTGATTATCTCGTCGCTCAATTTATCTTCGAATACCCTCTGCACGGCTCTTCTCAAAGGTCGTGCTCCGTATTCGGGATCTGCGGCGCCTTCGAGAATATATTGAACGACTGCCGGAGTGTAAGTAAGACGGATGCCTTTTTCTTTCAGCATCGCAATGATCTGGTTTATCATTATTTCCGCTACCCGCGCGAGCGCGTCCTCGTCCAATCTGCGGAAAATTATTATGTCGTCTATACGGTTGACGAATTCGGGGTTCATAGACTCTTTGAGCGCCGCAAGTTGCTTTTCCTTCATCGATTCGTAATCGCTGTCCGCGCGTAGTTCTCCGCCGAAGCCTACGCGCTTCATGCGCGCTATGTCGCGCGCGCCGATATTGGAAGTCATTATTATGACGGTATTCTTGAACGACACCACTCTACCGTGCGAATCGGTAAGCCTGCCGTCGTCAAGCACTTGCAAAAGAATATTGAACACGTCGGGGTGCGCCTTCTCGATCTCGTCGAAAAGCACTACGGAATAAGGCTTACGACGCACTTTCTCGGTAAGCTGTCCGCCGTCCTCGTACCCTACGTAACCGGGAGCCGAGCCTATAAGACGCGAAACGTTGAGCTTCTCCATATATTCGCTCATATCTATACGTATGAGCATGTTCTCGTCGCCGAACATTTTTTCCGCAAGCGCTTTGGAAAGCTCCGTCTTACCCACGCCGGTGGGTCCCAAAAACATAAAAGTCCCAATGGGTTTGTCGGGATCTTTCAGTCCCGCTCTGGCGCGCTTGATCGCCCTCGCTACCGCGCTTACGGCTTCTTCCTGCCCGATCACGCGCTTACCGAGTTCTTCCTCGAGGTGCATGAGTTTCGCGCTCTCTTCCTCGGTAAGATTGCTTACCGGGATATCCGTCCATTCCGACACTATCTCCGCTATCTCCTCGGAGCCTATCTTCATGTGCCCGCTCACGATGTCTTCGCCCCAACGGGTCTTGAGCTCCTTGAGCTTGGCGTCCACCGCTTCGCGCTCTTTCTTGAGTTCGCCCGCTTTTACGAAATCCTCGCCTTTGGTAGCCGCGATTATCGCCGCGTTGAGCTCGGTGCGCTTCTTCTCGTGCTCGAGTATTTCGGGCGGCGTTATCATCGCCGCGACTCGCATCTTGCTCGCCGCCTCGTCTATCACGTCGATAGCTTTGTCCGGCAGGAACCTGTCGGCTATGTATCTGTCCGATAACGTAGCCGCAGCTACGATCGCGTCATCGGTTATCACGACTTTGTGGTGCTCCTGATATCTGTCGCGAAGCCCGCGTAAAATCGTAACGGTATCTTCCACCGACGGCGGCTCTATCATAACGGGCTTGAACCTTCTGGCGAGCGCCGCGTCCTTCTCGATATGCTTACGGTATTCGTCTATCGTGGTGGAGCCTATCGTCGGAATGTCCCCTCTTGCGAGCAACGGCTTCA
>JADINF010000187.1 GCA_017694145.1 Candidatus Stercoripulliclostridium pullicola | reverse complement strand
ATTGACGGTGAAACGGTCGTTCTCGGTGTTAATTTCGACTATGGAGCCGACGAATCCGCCGATAGTCATTATCTTATCTCCCACGGAAAGACTGGACATCATTTCCTGCATTCTTTTCTTCTGTTTACGTTGAGGAATAATGGTCATGAGCATCATACCCACGAACACTACGCCGAGCACGATATAAATAACGTAACTGGGCATTTCTGCAGCTAAAAGGTTGAACATTGCGATCTCCTTAAATTAATGAGTTGTAACAATATTAACATACGCGACGCTTGTTGGCAAGCGTTTTACCGATTATTTTATCTGTTCGGGCTTGCACGGAAAAGATCTTAACCGCGCTTTTCGCTCAGTCCGTCGATAATCTCGTTACGGTAATCGAGTAATCTGTCCTGCCATATCGCCTCTTTTATCTTCTCGGTCAGCCTGTGAAGGAAGCGGATATTGTGGATGGAAAGCAATCTGCCGCCGAAAATTTCGTCGGTATTTATAAGGTGCCTGACGTATGCGCGCGAATAGTTGCGACAGCAATAGCAGTCGCACCCTTCCTCGACGGGTCTGAAATCATCCTTATAGCCCGCGTTACGGATACAGAGGTCGCCCGAAAAAGTCATCGCGGTACCGTTGCGCGCTATACGGGTGGGCAACACGCAGTCGAACATGTCTATTCCGCGGATAATACCTTCTATTATGCAATCCGCACTGCCTACGCCCATGAGATAACGCGGCATGTTTTCGGGATAAAACTCCTTCATCACGTCGAGCATTTCGTACATAACGGGCTTTTCCTCGCCTACGGAGAGTCCCCCTATCGCTACGCCGCATTTTGCGTACGGCAGAGTGCGTTCGAGGCTTTCCTTGCGGAGATCCGCGTACATATTGCCTTGGATTATAGGGAACAAGATCTGCTTTTCGCCGTTCTCCTTGTGGAAGTCGTAGCACCGCTTAAGCCAGTCGGCGGTACGCACGAGCGCTTCTTTCGAGCGCGCGTAATCGGTGCCCGCCGCGGTACATTCGTCGAAAGCCATTATGATATCCGCGCCGAGCGCCTGCTGAATCTCGATAGATTTTTCGGGCGTAAAGAAATGTTTACTGCCGTCTATAAAACTGTTGAATTGCACGCCGTCGTCGGTCACTTTGCGCAACGTGGAAAGCGAAAACACCTGGAAACCGCCCGAATCGGTAAGTATGGGCTTATTCCAGTTCATGAATTTATGCAGTCCACCCGCCGCTCCGACAAGTTCGTGCCCGGGGCGGAGATAAAGGTGATAGGTATTGGAAAGCATTATCTGACTTCCCGCTTCCGCGACTTCTTCCGGCGAAAGCGATTTAACGGTGGCTTTAGTGCCGACCGGCATGAATACCGGCGTTTCGATAACGCCGTGCGGCGTGGTGAATCTACCTATCCGCGCGCCTGTCTGCTTGCAAACTTTGACTACTTCGTATTTGAACATGTTTTTCCTCGTAGCGTATCGGGCGTATTGACCGAATTGAATGATTATATCGATAATGCGTAGCGTAAGGCTTTTCTCTTACGCCCGTTCGCGGCTAAATGCTCGGCTCAAAGCCGAGTAAGACAAGGCGTGCGAGTAGCGGCAGACCGGTCAATTCTCCCGAGCCGTTAGACGTATGCGGCTCGCAGAAACGAGCATAACGCGAAGCGCGAGGCTCGATCCTACGTGAGCATTCGCCCATTCGGAGGGCATGCGCGGCTTAGAGTCGAGCAAGACAAGGCGCGCGAGAACCACCCGAAATGCTTTTAACAACTGTTAAGCGTATGAGGTTCGTAGAAACGAGCATAACGCGAAGCGCGAGGCTCGATCCTACGTGAGCATTCGCCCATTCGGAGGGTATGCGAGGCTTAGAGTCGAGCAAGACAAGGCGCGCGAGGACAAACCGACGGGAGTTTACTTAAACGTAAATGACCGAGGGTAGCCGCAACGCAACGCAGTATTGCGACGACTATAAGATGAGCATAGCGTCGCCGAAGCTGAAGAAGCGATACCTCATATCCACGGCGGTGCGGTAGAGTTCGAGCGTTTTCTCGCGGCCGGCGAAGGCGGATACGAGCATTATCAAGGTACTTTCGGGAAGGTGGAAATTGGTTATGAGACCTTTTACCACCTTGAATTTATAGCCGGGATAAATGAATATCTCGGTGTTTCCTTCACCTGCAACGAGAGTACCGTCGGGAAGAGAAGCCGATTCGAGCGTTCTTACGGAAGTGGTGCCGACGGCTATGACGCGGCGTCCTTCGCGGAGCGCACGGTTTACGGACTCCGCCGCTTCTTCGCTCACCTTATAGTACTCGGAATGCATTTTGTGCTCGAGTATGTTGTCCGTTTTTACCGGGCGAAAAGTGCCAAGCCCCACGTGAAGCAAGACTTCGACTATCTCGACGCCTTTCGATTTAATTCTGTCGAGAAGCTCCGGCGTAAAATGGAGTCCCGCCGTAGGCGCCGCGGCGGAACCGTCGACTTTGGCGTATACGGTCTGATAGCGTGATTTGTCTTCGAGTTTTTCGCGAATGTACGGGGGAAGCGGAACGATACCCACTCTGTCCAGTATTTCTTCCCATACGCCTTTGTACTCGAAGCTGACGGTACGTACTCCGTCGGCGGGATTAATACTGTCTATTGTTAATTTTAGTTCCTCGTTTATAACTATTTGGGAGCCTATTTTAGCTTTTCTTGCGGGGCGCAACAGAGTTTCCCAATGAGTGGAATCCAATCTTTTAAGAAGGAGAACTTCGTATTCTCTGCCTTTTGCGTCATACCCGAAAAGGCGCGCCGGAATGACCCGCGTGTCGTTGACTACCATGACGTCGCCGGGCTCGAGAAGGTCGACTATATCCCTGAAGACATGATGTTCGACGGTATCCGTCAAACGGTCATAATATAATAACCGCGACGAATCGCGGGGATAAACGGGCTTTTGCGCTATAAGCTCTTC
>JADINF010000186.1 GCA_017694145.1 Candidatus Stercoripulliclostridium pullicola | reverse complement strand
TTCGCAGGTATTGTCGTTCACGTTGATATGGCTGACCTTACCCGCTTTGAGCGACGCGCCGTCCACGGCGTAACCGTGATTCTGCGAGGTTATCACCGTTCTGCCGCTTTCGATGTCCTTCACCGGTTGGTTGCCGCCGCGGTGACCGTATTTGAGTTTAACGGTCTTCCCTCCGGTGGCGAGCGCCGTAAGCTGGTGCCCTAAGCAAATTCCGAACAGCGGTTTTTTGCCGAGCAGATCTCTTACTATCGCTATTATTTCCTTGTTCTCGGCGGGGTCGCCGGGACCGTTCGAAAGCATTATGCCGTCCGGGTCGTCCTTGAGCACTTCCTCTGCGGGCGTGAAGGCGGGATAGCTCGTCACCGCGCATCCGCGCTTCAGAAGCGACCTAATAATATTGCGCTTGGCGCCGTAATCGTAGAGCGCCACCTTGCACACCGGCTCGCCTTCCGGTAAATATATTTCCTTTTTACTCTCCGTGACCGCTTGCACCGCGTTCACGATACGGTATTCGGAAAGTTTCTTGAAATCGACGCTCCGAGGATCGTCCGTCACGACAGCGTTCATTACGCCCGATTCGCGGATAATCCTCGTAAGAGCGCGCGTGTCCACGCCGCATACGCCTACGGTACCGTATTTTTTAAGGAAGCTGTCCACGTCCGTATCCATACGGAAATTGGAAGGCGCTTTGCAATATTCGCGCACGACGTAAGCTTCCGGCCACACCTTATCCGACTCCATATCGTCGTACATTATCCCGTAGTTGCCTATCGTGGGGAAAGTCTGCACCACTATCTGCCCGTAGTAACTGGGATCGGTGAGCGTTTCGGTAAACCCTACCACTCCCGTGGAAAATACCGTTTCGCCGATAGCCTTGCCGTCCGCGCCGAACGCTTCGCCTTCGAAAATCTTGCCGTTCTCAAGTACGATGTATCTTTTCATAAGCCTTTTCCGAATTTACGTTTTATTGGTTAAGTTTATTTCATGAGAGTGACCATGACCGCTTTCTGCGCGTGCATGCGGTTCTCGGCTTCCTCGAATATCTCCTTTGCGTGCGCCTCCAGGACCTCCGCGGTGATCTCCTCGCCGCGGTGCGCGGGAAGGCAATGCAATACCATGGCGTCGGAGTTTGCCGCCTTCATGAGCTCCGAATCTATACAAAAGCCTTTGAACGCCGCGCGGCGCGCTTTGGCTTCCGCTTCCTGCCCCATGCTCGCCCATACGTCCGTGTACAATACGTCCGCGCCTTCCGCCGCCTTACGCACGTCGTCGGTTATCTGTAATTTACCGGATTCGTATCCCCATTTGATGAGTTCGGCGTCCGGTTCGTAGCCTTTGGGACACGCTATGGCGATGTTCATACCTACTTTGATACAACCCACGATAAGCGAATTCGCCATATTGTTGCCGTCGCCCACGAAGCAAAGTTTCTTCCCTTTGAAGCTACCCTTGAATTCCCTTATCGTCATAAGGTCGGCGAGCACCTGACAGGGGTGGCAGTAATCGGTAAGCCCGTTGATGACGGGTATCGTACCGAAAGCGGCGAGCTTCTCCACTTCGCTCTGCGCGTAGGTGCGTATCATGATACCGTCGAGGTATTTGGAAAGCACGCGCGCGGTATCTTCGGCGGGCTCGCCCCTGCCTATCTGCATGTCGTTGCCGCTTAAAAACAGCGCGTTGCCGCCGAGCTGGTACATGCCCACTTCGAAGGAAACGCGGGTGCGCGTGGAAGCTTTCGTGAATATCATTCCGAGAGTTTTTCCTTTGAGATGAGGGTGATCGATGCCGTTCTTCTTCTCGAATTTAAGCTGATCCGCCATGTTGAGAAGGTCGATTATCTCTTTGGAAGTAAGGTCCGCAAGTTTGAGTAAATGTTTCATTCGTTTCTCCTTGTATCAATAGAACATCGTGCCTATGCCTTCGTCGGAAAGCACTTCGATGAGTATCGCGTGCGGCACTCTGCCGTCGATGATGAATACCTTCTTCACACCGCGGCGTATCGCTTCCACGCAACACTTGACCTTAGGTATCATTCCACCCGAAATAACGCCGTCGCGGATAAGTTCGAGCGCCTCCGAAGCGTTGACTTCCCTTATAAGCGAATTCTCGTCGGCGGGGTTTTCGAGTATACCCTTGATGTCGGTCATATTGATGAACGAGGACGCTTTCAGTTCGCCCGCTATGCGCGAAGCCGCCGTGTCGGCGTTGATGTTGTAAACGTTGCCCTCTTTGTCGAATCCCAGCGAGGATATGACGGGAATGTAGCCCGCTTTCAAAGCGTCTAGAACGGGCTTGGTGTCCACGGAAACCACTTCTCCCACGTAACCGAGCGCTTTGCTTACGGGACGCGCTTCGATCATTCCGCCGTCTATGCCGCAAAGTCCTACTGCTTTACCGCCCGCGCTTCCGATGAGCGCAACGAGATCCTTATTCACTTTCCCCGCGAGCACCATCTGCACGACGTCGATCTGCTCACGGTCCGTAACGCGCAATCCGTCCACGAATTTCGATTTGATATTCATTCTCGCGAGCGTTTCCGTTATCTCCGGTCCTCCGCCGTGCACGAGCACCACTTTCACGCCTATCTGCGCGAGCAAAACAAGGTCGCGCATGACGGTTTTTTTCAGATTTTCATCTATCATGGCGTTGCCGCCGTACTTGACGACTACTATCTGATCGTAATACTTCTGAATGTACGGCAACGCCTGTACGAGTATTTCGGCTTTCCCTTCGTTGGTAAGTTTCATGTTCCCTCCGCAATTCCGCTCCGTCAGGTGCGGTAATCTCCGTTTATTTTCACGTATTCGTAAGTGAGGTCGCAACCCCACGCCACGGCTTCGCCGTTCCCGTCGCCTAAGATAACGTCGATGACTATCTCTTTTTCGGTAAGCACCTTCTTGGCGAGTTCCTCGCTGAAATCGACGCCGTGCCCGTCCTTACAGACTTCCACGTCGCCCGCTTCGGAACGGAAAACGACTCCGACTTTATTTATATCGGTGTCGGTGCCCGCGTAACCTATCGCGCAAAGCACCCTGCCCCAGTTCGCGTCCGCGCCGAACATGGCGGTCTTGAGGAGCGAGCTCGTGATGACGCTCTTGGCGACAACGCGCGCGGTTTCGTCGTTAAGGGCTCCCGAAACCTTACATTCGATAAGCTTAGTAGCGCCTTCTCCGTCCGCGGCTATCTTACGGCAAAGCGCGCGGGTGACCACGCCGAACGCTTCCGCGAAATTCTCCGCCTCCGCGTTAAACTCCGTTATCTCCGCGTTGCCCGCTTCTCCCGAAGCCATTACGGCGAGCATGTCGTTGGTCGAAGTGTCGCCGTCTACGGATACCATATTGAAAGACGTCACCACGTCCTTACGCACGATTTCGGAAAGTATTTCGGGAGTTATCGCCGCGTCGGTCGTGACGAAAACGAGCATCGTCGCCATATCGGGATGTATCATTCCCGAACCTTTCGCTATCCCGCCGATATGACATTCCTTGCCGCCGAGCGTAAATTTCACGGCGACTTCTTTAGTCACCGTGTCGGTGGTCATTATCGCTTCGTTAGCGCCCGTCGAATCCGCTCCGAGCGCTTCGACGAGAATCGGTATGCCTTTCCTGAAAGGCTCTATCGAAAGCGGCTGTCCGATCACTCCCGTGGACGCCACTATCACGTCGCTCGCCGCTATCCCCGCCGCGTCCGCAAGTATCCTGCAGGTGGCTTCCGCTATCTCTATACCGTCCGCATTGCAGGTATTGGCGTTGCCGCTGTTGCATATTATCGCCTGCGCGTAACCGTTTCTGAGATGTTCGGCGGTGACCGTGAGCGGAGCGCCTTTCACGAGATTTCTGGTGTAGACCGCCGCCGCGGCTACCGGCTTGTCCGCCATTATGAGCGCGAGATCCTTTTTCGTCTTGTTCTTGCGGATACCCGCGTGTATTCCCGTCGCTCTGAAACCTTTCGCGGCTACCACGCCGCCCGATATAAATTCGATACCGTTTCCTTTAGTATTCATTCCGTTATCAATCCTTTTTTCTCGTCTAAACCGAGCATAATGTTCAAATTCTGTACCGCCGCTCCCGAAGCGCCTTTACCGAGGTTGTCGAAAAGGGCGTACGCCACGGCGCGTTCGTCGCTCCCCGCGACGTATATCTCCATGTCGTCCCTTCCGGAGAGCTTATTCGCCGCGGCGAATCCCCCTCCCGAAGCGCCTTCCGCGCCCGCGTCTTTGACCTTGACAAGTCCCGCGCCCGCGTAAAATTCTTTATATATCCCGCGAAGTTCGTCCGCGGAAGCCACACCTTTCAGGCAGGCGAGGTCGAGGGGCAGTATCACTTCCATTCCCGAATAATAGTCGCTCACTATCGGCACGAATACGGGAGCCCTGTCGAGCCCGCATACGGCGCGCATCTCGGGAAGATGCTTGTGAGTCTGACCTATGCCGTACATTCTCGGCGCGTCGTACTCTGTACCGCGCTCGCCTTCGTAAGCGGCTATCATCTTCTTGCCGCCGCCCGAATATCCCGTCAGCGAAGTCGCGCACACCGAAAAATCGGGGCTCATAAAGCCGAGCTTCACGAGCGGATACACGAGCGCGATAAAGCCGCTCGCGTGACAGCCGGGAACGGCTATCCTGTTACCCGAAGCTATGTTTTCTCTGAAACGGGCTCCCAATTCCGGGAATCCGTATGCCCAACCGGGCGAAACGCGATGAGCGGTCGAGGCGTCTATAATGCGTACCTTATCCCCTGCCATAGCCACCGCTTCCCTCGCCGCCGCGTCCGGAAGGCACAGAAAGGTTATATCGCTTCCGTTGATGTATTCTTTACGCGCGACGGGGTCTTTCCTGTATTCGTCGGGTATGTAAAGGAGTTCGATATCCTCTCTCGCGCCGAGGCGCTCGTATATCTTGAGCCCGGTGGTGCCCTCCCTGCCGTCTATGTAAACCTTAACGCTCATCGAGGAACTCCTTTATGATACAGAGCTGCTTCGATACCGCCTCTTCGGAAGGCGCGCCTTCGGAAGTGCGCTTGTTAAGACAGGTTTCGAGAGATATGGCTTCGTACACGTCATCGTCGAAAAGCGGGCTCTCCTTACGGAGCTCGTCGAGCGTAAGGTCGTTGAGGGCGATACCACGCTTCACGCATTCGGCGACGAGCGTCCCCGAAACCTTATACGCCGCGCGGAAAGGAAGTCCTTTCCTCACGAGATAGTCGGCAAGGTCGGTCGCGTTGATGTATCCTTTGAGCGCCGCCTTCGACATATTGTCGGCGTTTACTTTCATCGTGAGAAGCATCGGCGCGAAAAGCGTAAGGCAGGCAAGCGTCGTTTCCACCGAATCGAATATCGCCTCTTTATCCTCCTGCATGTCTTTGTTGTAAGCAAGAGGAATGCCTTTGAGCATTGTAAGCAAAGTTATGAGATCGCCGTAAGTCCTGCCGGTCTTGCCGCGCACGAGCTCGGCTATGTCGGGGTTCTTCTTCTGTGGCATTATCGACGAGCCGGTGGAATAAGCGTCGTCTAGCTCAACGAATCTGAATTCCCACGAGCACCAGAGGATTATCTCCTCGGACAAGCGCGAGAGGTGCGTCATTATAAGCGCCGAGGCGGAAGCGAGCTCCACCTGGTAATCGCGGTCGCTCACTCCGTCCATGCTGTTGAAGGAAACCCCGTCGAAGCCGAGAAGCTTCGCCGTCATTCTCCTGTCTATGGGATAAGTCGTGCCCGCGAGCGCGCCCGAGCCCAAAGGCGATACGTTCATACGCTTGCGGCAGTCTTTAAGACGGGAAGCGTCGCGCATGAACATAGCGCAATACGCCGCGAGATGATGAGCAAGCGTCACCGGTTGCGCTCTCTGAAGATGAGTGTAGCCGGGCATCACGGTAGCGGTGTTCTTCTTAGCTACTTCGTAAAGCGCTTCAACGAGTTTTTTCACCGCCGCGATGAGCTCGTCCGTTTTCGCTCTGAGGTAAAGCCTTGCGTCCACCGCAACCTGATCGTTACGGCTCCTCGCGGTATGCAGACGCTTGCCCGCCTCGGGAAGCCTTTTCGTAAGCTCGCCCTCGACGAACATGTGTATGTCCTCCGCTGCGGGATCTATGACGATTGCTCCGGAGGTTATTTCCTCGCGGATATCCTTAAGCGCCCCGATGATCGCCTCGGCGTCCTCGGCGGGGATAATGCCGCACGCTCCGAGCATTTTCGCGTGCGCGATACTTCCCTCGATATCCTCTTTATACATCAACCCGTCGACCTTTATCGACGAGTTGAAATCGTTGACAGCGGCGTCGAGTTCTTTCGAGAACCGTGCCGACCATAAATTAGCCATATACCTTCCTTATGTAGCTATAGCTACGAATTATTGCTATTTTTTGTTCGCTTTATCCATAAGCGCCTTCACCGTGATCGGAAGTCCGAAGAGGTTGATGAAGCCTGCGGAATCCTTCTGATCGTACACGTCGTCCTCGTCGAAAGTGGCGAATTCGGGGTTGTACAGGGAGTACGGCGAAGTGGTGCCGGCGTTGATGATATTGCCTTTGTAAAGTTTGAGCTTCACGTCGCCCGTCACGTTCTCCTGGGTCTTGTCGACGAACGCCTGGAGCGCTTCGCGCAGAGGGGTGAACCACTTGCCGAAATACACGAGCTCGGCGTACTGCTGCGCGACGAGCGCTTTATAGTGCGCGGTATCGCGGTCGAGGCAGAGCGTCTCGAGCACTTCGTGGGCGCGGTAAAGGATGGTGCCGCCGGGCGTCTCGTACACGCCGCGCGACTTCATTCCGACGAGCCTGTTCTCTACGATGTCCGCAAGACCTATGCCGTTGGCGCCGCCAAGCGCGTTCAGCTTCTCCACGATAGCAACGGGAGAAAGTTTTTCGCCGTCGATAGCTACGGGTTCGCCCTTAACGAAGGATATCGTGACGTAGGTGGGTTTATCGGGCGCCGCGAAGGGACTTACGCCCATCTCGAGAAATCCGGGTTTATCGTACTGCGGCTCGTTGGCGGGATCTTCGAGATCGAGTCCTTCGTGCGAAAGATGCCACAGGTTCTTGTCCTTGCTATAATTGGTTTCGCGGTTAATCTTGAGCGGGATATTGTGCGCTTCGGCGTAATCGATCTCCTCCTCGCGGCTCTTGATATTCCATATACGCCAGGGAGCGATTATTTTCATTCCGGGAGCGAACGCCTTGATCGTCAGCTCGAAACGCACCTGGTCGTTGCCCTTTCCGGTGCAGCCGTGGCAGATGGCGTCTGCGCCCTCCCGAAGCGCGATCTCCACTATCCTTTTTGCGATTATAGGACGGGCAAAAGAGGTGCCCAGGAGATAATCTCCTTCGTATTTAGCGCCCGCCTTGAGCGTGGGGAATATGTAATCCTTGACGAATTCCTCTTTGAGGTCCGCTACGTACAGTTTGCTCGCGCCCGTTTTAATGGCTTTCTCTTCGAGCCCGTCAAGCTCGGTGCCCTGTCCGACGTCGCCCGATACCGCTATTATCTCGGGATCGTCGTAATTCTCTTTGAGCCAGGGGATTATTATCGAAGTATCCAGTCCGCCCGAATACGCGAGTACTATTTTCTTTATCTTTTTGTCAGCCATGATATGTGCCTCCGTTTGTTTATGCATAGATTATACCCTACACGAATGTATATAGCAAACGAATAAGGGGCTTAATAATGAATATATCGGTTGATTATACGCGGATTTTGCATAATCAGTTCGTCGCTCCCGCTCGAATAAGGCTACGCTGTCAGATTGCGGCATCGGCTCCGAGCACTTCGTCTATTATCGGTCTTAAGTGCGAAGATATGACCTCGTAGCCTTTTTCGTTGGGATGCAAGCCGTCTTTCGTATATTCGTCCATGAGATAACCGTCGTCGCCGACGAGATAGGGATAAATGTTCGCGAACGTGCATCCGAACTCCGTAGCGAGCGCCTCTATGCCCGCGTTAAGCTCCTTTACGAGCGGGGTATTGCGTTTGGCGTAATTCTCGCGCCATTTGGGGTTCACGGGATAAACGGACTGCACTATTATCGCGGTATCGGGACAATTTACGCGGATCGCCGAAATTATTTCGCGGATATTCTCAAGCGTCGTTTCGGGCAGATGAGCGCGCGCTATGTCGTTGATGCCGATGAGCAATACCACGAGCTCCGGCGCGAGAGCGTAAACCGATTCTTCCATACGCCGCAAAACGCCGTAGGTGACGTCGCCCGCTATTCCGCGGTTCACCGCGTCGAGACCGGGGTAAAACTTGTCTAGATCGCAAAAATCCGTTATACTGTCGCCAACGAATACCACTCCGCCGCGCGGCAGAGTCTTATTTTCTTTACGGAAATTATCCACTTTGGAAATATAATACAGCGTTTCTCCGCGTATGTAACGGCTGTACACACATGGTATCATCACGGCGACGAATAACGACACGAGCAAAACGACAACAACCGCTCTCAAACGCAAACGCATATTACATTCTCCCTTTACGATTTATACGGGGTATTATACTATATCCGCGCGCATAATGCAACGTGTGCACGCAAATGCGTGCGATAAAATGTGCGTAAATAAGAAAGCTATTCGATCATGAGCCCCGTTCCCGCGTTGAATCTGTCCGACTTGCGCGCCGCAAGCGCCGTGAACGAGGTAAATGCGAGCCAGCAGAGAAAGACTATTCCCCCGCCCGACAAAGCTATATAAGCTATTTCCGTTTCGAAAAGCGTTCGCGGCACATACCTTCCGACTATGAGCGCGAGCGCGGGCACGGTCTGATTGATACCGAGCGAGAAAATGAAGCCCGCGACAAACCCCGTGACCGAAATTACCGTAGCTTCCGTGAGGGCGAGGCGGAAAGCGCCGCCCGCGGTCATTCCGGAAAAACGGTAAACGGCGAATTCGCGTTTCCTCTCCGCGGCGGTCACCGCGACGAGATCGATCATACCGAGCGCCGCCACCGCGAAAATCACCGCGACGAATGCGCCCAGCATGTCGAGCAGTACCGCGTTGAAAGAGTTTTGAGCATAATAATATTCGCGCTCGAATATCGTCACGTTGTTTTTGTCGATCGCGTCGCGAATTTCGGGAAAAGCGTTTTTATCTCCGTTCAAGTAGTAGAAAATATTGCCGAGTATCCTTTCTCCCGCTTCGTTCACGCAGTCGCTTGCGCGGATAAACGCGATGTTGTCGTAACACGTGAACGTGTAATCCGCGCCCGCCACTTCGAATTCTCCATCCAAGAAACAATGTCCCGCAGGGCTCCATACCTCCAGACGCACCTTATCGCCGATCTCGAAGCCGCCTTCCTCCATCGCGGAATAATGTAAAATTATCGGGCGCGTAACGGTTTCGAATTTTTCTACGGCTTCCGGATCGACTTCGGGACAGACGTAAGGGAAAGCTTCGCCCGACGGCACAATGAGGAGCTGTATCGCCGCGTCGCAGGCGTAAGAGGAGCCGTCGTCGCGAATGATATTGTACAATGCTATTTTTTCGGCGTAAGAGCCGTCGGTAATACCGTCCACGGCGAGATAATCTATCAGTATCCCGTTCTGCGCCTCGACGTCTACCGCGTAAGACGGCACGACGAAATCGGAAGTAAACCGGGCGTCCGCGGGTACGGAGGTCATTCTGACGACATCGACAATGCAGTAGCCCGTCCACACGAACGCTATCACGAGCGAAAGCATCACGGCTACCGTCGTTACTCCAGCGTTTACGGGCATTTCCATGGCGGCGATATTGGCTTCGCGTTTCGGGAATATTCTTACGCACAGCGCTCCCGCGGCGGATAGAACGTGCGGAACGGTCGCGACAGCCCATATCACGGTGGACACGAGGAATACGATCATCATCGGCATGAGCGCGTCGCCATCCGCGAAGAAAAGTCCTGTGAACGCCCCCGCGAAAAGCACCGTGGAAGCTATCGCGAACCATGCCGGCGCGCGGCGCGCAAAG
>JADINF010000185.1 GCA_017694145.1 Candidatus Stercoripulliclostridium pullicola | reverse complement strand
ATAGACGTCAAGACGGCTCCGCAGTCCGAATATCTGTACGGGTCGGAACTTCTTTCCTACAGCGGCAAATACGACGTACTGTACGCAAGCGGCAAGCGCACCGAAGGATTGAGCTTCGTAGGGTCTTGCTTTTCCGGTTATGACCGCAATCTTACGGGCATGCAGATAGTGACTTATACGCATACCGACGAGCCTTGGGGCACACGCGTGTCCGTTGAATTCGAGATCACCGTACTGGATTACGCCGTATCGGTCAAGTACGAACCTGTCAAAACTAAATATTATTTCGGCGAAGCGCTCGACGCGCGCGAAAACGTTACGTTGACGATGGCGAGCGGCAGACAGAGAACGGTGGAACTCGGCGACTGCGCCGTCAAAGACGTGCACACCGAAGCCGCGGAAGGCGAACCCGCTTATTCGCTGTATTCGTCGCGCATAGGTATACACGTTCTGGAAATAGCCTATACCGAATCGCTTACGGGTGAAAGATTGACGTGTTCTGCAGAAGTCGAGGTAACGGTTTCTTCGGATTTGTCTCTGGGCGGCACGGAAGGCGAAAAAGAGGGCGTATACTATTTCGAAAGAGGTGGTTCTTACGGGCTCGTCGTCGCGCTCATAAATCCCGACGGAGCGATAGCGGTAGGGGAGAGCGGCAATATACGGTATTCTTTGACCGAATACGCTTCGGACGCCGAATTCGATACGGACGAGCTTACCGAAAGGCAGGCGACGCTCAAGATATTCGCGACGAAACAGGAACCGCGTGCGGACGGCGGAGTCACGGTTACGGAAACCGAACTGTATTCCGCTACTCTCACGATGTGCGGAACGGAAGTCGTAACGGGAATAGTTTTCGACGAACACGAAGGAACTTACCGTTACGGCGCGGAAATTTCGCTTACGTTGAAAGTGACTTATGCGGACGGTACCGTTATTTCCGGGGTCACGCCGCACGAAGCGTATTACGACGATAACGCCGTGGGCGCTGTGGTCTACAGCGCGAGATATTATTCGCACACCGTGACTACGGAAGTGACGATATACGATTACTGCCTTGCGCTGGAAAGTATTCCGGACGCGGAAACGGTGTATTCTCCCACCGAATACTATTATCCCGAAGTATACGCCGTGATGGCTTACGCGGGAAGGGTGCTTCTTACACGGGACGAGTACGTCATCACCGGCAACAAAGCGGATACGCTCGGCGCGCATACCGTCAAAGTCGTTTACTCGGGTAAAACGGTACAATTCACTCTCACCGTCAAAGACGAATTCGCTTCTATAGTCTGCGTGACCCCTCCGCGCACCTCTTATAAACTGGGCGAAAGTTTCGATCCGACGTCCTCGTATATCGTGCGTACTAAATTCGGGGCGGAAATACCTTTGAATTACAACGATGCGGAATTCCGTTATACGCCCGAGCTCGCGTCCTCGGCGGTCGGCTCGAGCACTTATATAACCGTATATTATTTCGGTTACGGGACCGAAACGGTGGCGTGGCAGGGATATTGTTCTATACCCGATTACGTTATTTCGCTCACGGTGCTTGCGGAGAGTAAGCTCGAATATAATTACGGAGAAGCACTGGCGCTCAAAGTCCGCGCTTATTACGCAAAAGGAAGCGTCACGACGCTCGCCTCCGGCGCGTATACCACCGATTACGACGCATATAAGGTAGGCGCGCAGACCGTGACGGTAAGTTATACTTATAACAGCGCGGTGTACACGGTGCAGACGACCGTGAAGGTCACCGATTCCATTAAGGCAATAAAACTCAATTCCTCGCCCACCGTTACTACTTACGGTTACGGCGACGTCATTAACTGGAAAGGCGCTTCCGTCACCGTGACTTATACGAGCGGGCAGAGCGTGACCTACGTCGATCAGGACGTCGCGCTTAACGTGCCCGTTGAGTACAGCACGCTCACTTCGGGAAGCGGCAGGAAAGTAACCGTCGGCAGCGGCTCCGCCACGGCGAGCTTCTATATAACCGTATACAGCGCGGATTCGGCGCTTACCGTGAGATCGGCGGAGGGTATAACTGTAAATACCGTAAGCCGCGAGATACTCGCCGGGCAAGCCGTGTCGAGCGCGGATATAGAGGCGTTGTTCACCCTTCGCGTAAGCTATCTTAAATACGCCTACCTAGACTCTGCGGGGACGGCGGCGGACGAGCCGCGCGCCATCCGCAGTTACGACAGGGTGGTGTTCCTGAATTCGGAGGGTACGGAAGTATTCTCGTATACCGTATATCTCAAAGGGGATCTGAACGGCGACGGCAATATCGACGCCGCGGACGTGAGCGCCGTAGCCGACATGATAGCCTCTTCCGAAACGGGAGCGGTGGCGGATTACGACGGCGACGGCAAAGTAAGGCTCACCGATCTCGTCAACTGGGCGCGCAAGGTTTCGGGAGAGCAACCCGAGAACGCGCCGCTCAACGAGGCGGCGAGAAACTTCGTCAGCGACGTAAGACCCGGAGGCGGGAAAAAGGACGGGGAGGAATGCGAAGATGAAGAATAAGATTTTGAAAGCGGCGGCTTTCGCTCTCGCCGTCGTCACTGCTCTTACGGTACTCGCCGCATGCGCTCAACCAGGCGAGAAAACGGTTGCTAAAATAGAGATCGTCGACGGCTCTTTCAAGGAAAGCTACGTGCTTGACGAAAAACCCGATCTTACCAACTCGCGGATACTCGTGACTTATGCGGACGGCTCCACGAAAATCGTGCCGATAACCTCCGATATGATAAGCGGTCTGAATACTTCCGTAAGCGCTGTGAACGCGACTCTCACCGTTACTTACGGCGGGGTGAGCACGCAGTTCAATTACCGCGTTATATCCGCAGAAGGCGTGCGCACCTCGTTCAGACTTGCGCTGAGCGCGGAGGGTACGGGCGCTCAGCGCACGCTTACCGTCGCCGCAAGCGGCGTACAGGGCGTGGAGAAAGGCGTATACGCCATAGCTTTCGATATCGCCGCCACGGGCGGCGTGACCTTGCCGGGAGAGATAAGCATACTTTATACCGGTAACTGGAAATTCTCCGTCAAGCGTAATTCTTCCACTTCTTTGAGAGTGGTGTTGTATTCTTCGGACGGCGTGGAAGCGCTTAACGGAGATTGTAATTTAATTTCGTTACCGGTAACCGTTTCCGGAGCTTCGGGTACCGTAAGTATTCAAAGCGCGTCGATATCCGACGGCACGGAAGACTTTACGGTACCTTATTCGAGTTTGACTCTGAACTGAAAGGAGGACCTATAATGAACGATATCGTGGGCGTGATCCCCAGACCTTCGAGCGTAAAGATACTTTCGCCTTCGACCTACTGCTATAAGGAGAGCGACGCCGTAAGGCATTACGACGAACTTATCCCGCGGGAAGGCTACCGCCTCACCGTGGACGGGAACGGGCTCAATATATATTGCTCCGACGACGCGGGGTATTTCTACGCGCTCGTTACCGTGCGCCAGCTTCTCGCGGCAGGCGATCTTAAACATATCGAGATCAAGGACGCGCCGCGTTACGCTTACAGAGGCTTTATGCTGGATTGCGCAAGACATTTCTTCACCGTTGAGGAGATCAAACGTCACTTGGACATAATGGCGCTTTTCAAGCTGAACGTCTTCCACTGGCATCTTACCGACGACCAGGGCTGGAGAATACAGTCCGAGCGCTATCCGCTCCTTACCGACATCGGCTCTTACCGCTCGTCGACTCGCGGCGACGGCAAGCCGGTGAAAGGATTCTATACCAAAGAGGATATGCGCGAAATAGTGGAGTACGCGGCGGCGCGATATATAGACGTTCTGCCCGAATTCGACATTCCCGGACACGCTTCCGCGGCGATCGCCGCTTATCCCGCGCTTTCCTGTACGGGTGCGGAGATAGCCGTTAAAGAATCTTTCGGCATACACGAAGAAGTTTTTTGCCCGGGTAAGGAAGTCACTTACCGTTTCCTTGCCGACGTGATAGGGGAGATAATGGATATTTTCCCGTTCGGATACGTTCATCTCGGCGGCGACGAGGCGCTTAGGCTTAAATGGATGGATTGCGAAGACTGCGCGCGCGTGATGCGCGAGAATTCGCTCAAGGATTACGACGAGTTGCAGGCATATTTTATGGATAAGATAGCCGACGTCTGTCGCGCGCGCGGCAAAACCGTAATAAACTGGAACGACGGTATGCGCGGAGCGAATACCGCTTCCGACATTGTGATGCAGTACTGGAGCGAAGGCGGGGACAGCAAACGGAAACTGAAGCAGGAACTTGCCGCGGGCAGGAAGGTGATAATGTCGCCGTTTTTCAGTTATTATCTCGATTATCCCTACGGAATGACTCCCCTCAGAAAGACTTTCGCTTTCGACCCCGAAACGTATGACGAAGGGGGCAAAGGCGGGGTTATCGGCGTGGAAGCGCCGTTGTGGACGGAGTACGTCGACAGCTCGGATCGCATCGATTATCAGGCGTATCCGCGCCTGTTCGCGGTGGCGGAGAGAGCCTGGAGCCCGTGGCACGAGGATTACAAAGATTTCCTTGCGCGGCTCAAGTATATATACAATCTCATTGACAAACAGGGTGTAAAATGTGCTAAAATAGGTGAAGTCGATCCGTCGCCCTTGCGCGCGATTGCGGAAGTAGTCAGATTCGGACGCAACGTGTCCGACAAAACTTTGCGCGAAGCGGGCGCGAGAGTGCGGCTTAACAATAAAAGACTGAAAGCTCCGGAACGCAAAAAAAGTTAAGATTCCGGAGCGGAGCGTTCGATGGAATACAAGGTAATGATGCCTGCCGCGATATGGCAGGGCTACGACCCCAATGCCGAAGCTCTCGAAGTCGAGACGAAGGGGACTGAGGAAACCGTTTCCGGAATAACGAGGAGCGTATACGTTTATACTGCGCTTACCGCGGAAGACGGTAAAGTCCGCGTACAGACCGAAGTGTTCCGCGGCGAGCAAGCGGACAACGCTTCTCCCGTCGTCCTCATAGTACAGGAGTACCATCGTCCGCCGGAACGCGAATTTCTCGAAGCGCTCGCGAAGGAAGGCTATATCGTGGTCGTGCCGGATATTTCGCACGTCGCGCCCGATACGCTTACCGAATTTCCCAAAAGTCTTTCTTACGGCGAGTTCGCGAGAGCGGGGGATCATATCCGCAAAGTTTTGCCTACCGCCAAGGAAACCTGCCAATATCTGTATTCGCTGATCGTCAAGCGCGCCGTGACTTTTATCAAACGCAACATAAGCGACGGTAAACTCGTGCTTATGGGTATGGGCGACGCGGTGGAAGTGGAAATACAGGTGGCGGGCAGCGGTTGCGAATGCGACGCGGTCGCATGCCTGAACGGAGCGGGTTACCGCGAGTACATACGCCGGAACAGGTACGGCGGCGACTCCGAAGAAATAGTGATGGACGAGGAGCGTATGTGCTGGCTTACGGGAGTGGCTTCCGTAGCCTACGCGAAATACGTGAAAGCGCCCACTTTTATCGCGCTCGGCAGTAACGCCCGCCGCAGCGACATAGACAGGTTGTCCAACCTGAAAGCTTTACTGACTGCGGATTCCGTACATATAGTCATCAGCCCGCGTGCGGGCGATTTCCTTTTGCCCGAAGCGTATGAAAGTTTACTTATATGGTTGCACGCGGCGGTTTCGGGCACTACGGCGGAACTTCCCGATATCCCCGACATCGACTTGAGAGTCAACGAGGACGGCAGACCTTATTTCGACGTCGACTGCGACACGGCTTCGATGATAAAGGACGTGCATGTTTTCTATGCCTGTAAGGATTACAACCACGAGGTGCGCGATTGGAAAGAAGCCGATTGTCTTACCGTTTCTTACAACGAATACCTCGCTTCGGCGGAGTCTTACGACGAGAAGGAACCGCTGTTCGCGTTCGCTTCCGTGGAGTACGAGAACGGATTTACCCTTTCGTCGATAGTTGCCTACGCCGAGCTCAAGGGACTCAACGTCAAGCCTTCCGAAGCCAAAGCCACCGGTAGGATAGTGGTCGTCTATCAGGCGGGCGACGAGGAGAGCGGTTTTGTGGAGGACTACGACGGCGCGGTGCTCATGCACAACGGACTCAAGGAGGTCGTTACTTCGAAAGGCATGCGCGGATTGACCAGCGCGTACGGCGGACTGAGAACGTACCATTTCCAGGCGGGCGACGACGCCGACAATTCCCGTATCCTCAAATTGGAATTCGCTTCCGATACCGGTTGCGAAGTGACGGTTTCGCTGATAGGCATTTCCGCGGAGGGCGCCACAGAATACGCCGCCCGCGACAGGATAAACGCCACGAAAGGACTTTTCGTGGCAAGTCAGTTCAATCTCTCGGACTTCAAGGATCCGTTGAGCCTGAAGTCGCCTACGTCCTGGTCGGACGTGAGAGTGCTCGTCATTCGCGGTGATAATCTCGTAGTCGGCAACATATTGTTTATTTAGCTTATGAGATCGAAATTCGCTAAACTCGTTTTCTATATCGCATTGATACTCGTCTGCGTGTTGGTGGCGTATTTCCTCGCCAACTGGCTTTTCACAACCGTACCGATAGAAGGTCCTTCGATGGAGCCCACGATCCACGACGGCGACACCGTCATATTGTATAAACAGGGGAAGTACGAGCGCGGCGACGTAGTTATATTCAATACCCATAAGCTCGATCCCGACGGAAAGGAAAGATATTACGTCAAACGTATAATAGCGCTCGGCGGCGACACCGTGGAGATCAAAGCGGATACGGACGGCGTATACCGCATATTCGTCAACGGCGAGGCGATAGACGAGCCCTACCTCGGAGAGGGTATCCCGAGCGCGCGCGTCGCGGACGCTTCGACGCTCATCACGGTGCCCGACGGACAATTCTATTTCTGCGGCGATAACCGCCTGAACTCCGAAGACTCGCGTTCGGGACTTCTCTGTAACGTCGACGACATAGTCGGCAGAGTCATTTTAAGATACGTTCAGGACGACGGGATAGGGGATATAAGCCTCATCAAACGCCCTTACGCCCTTCTGCCGGCGGCTTGACGGAATAAATATTTCAAAAGTTACTTTTTTTCGTCAAATATCAGCGATATTTACCTTGTATAAAG
>JADINF010000184.1 GCA_017694145.1 Candidatus Stercoripulliclostridium pullicola | reverse complement strand
GGTTGTAAGCGGCGCCGTAACAGGAAGTTTCGGTGGAGGAGCCCATCGCGAATTCGTCCATATTGTTTTTGCCGAGTACGACGGCGCCGTGAGCGCACAGCTTTTCGTAAACGGTGGCGTCGTAGGTGGGTCTGTAACCTTTCAGTATCCGCGAACAGCAGGTGGTTTCTTCGCCCTTCGTTGCGATATTGTCCTTTATCGCGAAAGGTATTCCGGTGAGCGTATCCGCTTTGCCTGAAGCGATCCGCTCGTCGGCGGCTTTCGCCGCTTGCAACGCTTTTTCCGCGTTTACGGAAACGTAAGCGTTGATTTCGGGATTCAGAACCTCGATTTTTTTGAGGTATTCTTTCGTAAGCTCCACGGAAGAGATCTTGCCGGAACGCAATAGTTCGGCATATTTTCTTATCTTACCTGCTCCCATCCGGCTTCCTCCTTTTAACGGGGAAATACCCGTTCTCGCCGCCGTTGACGTTGGACAGCACGAGGTCTTGCGGCGAACATTCGCCGACAATGTCTTCGCGGAGAGCTTCCACGGGGGTCACCACTCCGCGGTAGGCTTCCGTTCCCGACACGGCGGAATTGATGCGACCCGCGAACTCTACTATCTCTTCCATATCTTCGGTGAGTCCGTCGAGTTCTTCGTCGCTCAACTTCAGCTTCGCGAGGCGCGCGAGCCATTCTACTTCTTTTTTCTCTATCATAATTCCTTCCGTTGACTACCGCCCGCGGCGCGGGCGGCAGAGGTGGTGGTTATTCGGTATGCGTGAAACGTTGTTTTTCCGTGGTGTCAGTCCCTTACTTTGATGTGTATCTCGCGCAGTTGCTGTTCGGTAACTTCGCTCGGAGCGCCCATGAGAAGATCCTGCGCGTTCTTGTTCATCGGGAACGCGATAACTTCGCGGATGTTGCTCTCGCCGGTAAGAAGCATCACTATGCGGTCTACGCCGGGCGCCATTCCCGCGTGCGGCGGCGCGCCGTATTTGAAAGCGTTGTACAGCGAAGTGAATTTCTTTTCGAGCACTTCGCGGGAATAGCCCGCTATCTCGAAAGCCTTTTCCATTGTGCGGATCTCGTGGTTACGCACCGCGCCGCTCGAAAGCTCCACGCCGTTGCATACGACGTCGTACTGATATGCGAGCACCGCTCCGGGATCGTCGCCCGTAAGCGCCTCGTATCCGCCCTGCGGCATCGAGAAAGGATTGTGAGTGAAAGCCCATTTGCCCGTTTCCTCGTCTATCTCGTACATCGGGAAATCGACTATAAAGCACATTTTGAAGGATTTTTCGTCGATAAGGTTGAGCCTTCTGCCGAGTTCCGAGCGTATCGCTCCCGCATAGGCTTCCGCTTTCTCTTTCTTGTCCGCGATGAAGAAGAGAAGGTCGCCCGCGTTGAGCCCCGCGCGTTCGGCAAGTTCCGCTTTGAGGTCTGCGGGAATGAATTTATCGATAGGTCCTTTATAGGTCATGTCGGCGTTGACGGTCACGTAACCGAGACCTTTCATTCCGAGTTCGCCCGTGGCGAAGGCGAGCATCTGCTCGTGGAAGCCTTTGGAAAGCGTAGCGCCGCCGGGAACTTTGATCGCGCGCACGCACCTGTTTTTGAAGGGCGCGAAGTCGCATTTCATAAAGAAATCCGAAAGGTCGATGATGAAAAGCGGGTTCCTGAGATCGGGTTTGTCCGTGCCGTAGCGGAGCATCGAGTCCTTGTAGGTTATGCGCTCGAAAGGAGGCTTGGAAACCTCGAGGTCGCTGAACTTGGTGAATATCTTATACAGCGCGTTTTCCGCTACTCGGAGCACGTCCTCCTGCGTCGCGAAAGACATCTCGAAGTCCATCTGATAGAATTCGCCGGGCGCGCGGTCCGCTCTCGCGTCCTCGTCGCGGAAGCAGGGAGCTATCTGGAAATATTTGTCGAAGCCCGACACCATGAGCAGCTGCTTGAAAATCTGCGGAGCCTGGGGAAGGGCGTAGAATTTGCCTTTGTGCTTGCGGCTCGGCACGAGATAGTCGCGCGCGCCCTCGGGAGAAGAAGCCGTAAGTATGGGCGTGGTTATCTCAAGGAAGCCTTCTTCGCGCATGATCTCGCGCATGTAAGCCACTACCGCCGAACGAAGTATTATCCTGTCGTGCAATTCTTTGTTGCGCAGATCGAGGAAGCGGTATTTGAGTCTCAGTTCCTCTTTGGTTTCCCTTGCCGTGGTAACGTCGAAAGGAAGCCGCTCGCTGATTTCGCCGAGCACGGTGACCGATTCGCTCACGAGTTCCACTTTGCCCGTCGCGATGCGCGGATTGTAAGTCGATTCGTCGCGCGTGCGAAGTTTTCCGGTAATGCTTACGCAGGTTTCGCGGGCGAGTTTGTCGAGGACGGAGGTGTCCTCTATCACCACCTGCAAAGTGCCGTAATGATCTCTGAGATCGACAAACGATATGCCGCCGTGATCGCGGATGTTCTCCACCCATCCGGCGACGCGGATCTCGGAGCCGATGACGTCGTCGTTTATCTCCGAAACGTTGTGAGTGCGGTAAATGTTGGCTTTGGTCATATTAACGTAAATTCCTTTCGGTTTGAATGATTTGTTGTCAATTCGTTTTGACGCTCTTAAAATATTACCATACGCGCGAGCATAAAGTCAATTTATTACGCGCATATTTAATTTTGCGCCCGCAGTGCCGTAGCGACCCGCGCGGGCGCGGCTTGCGCGCATCCGTGCGTTTCGGTTGATTTTCCGAAGCGGATATGGCATAATATATCCATTATGAAGATCCTTATCCGTTTGGCTAAAGAAGCAAAACAATACAAAACTCATTACGTTATAGGGATACTCGCGGTCATGGTCACCACGGCGGTGAGTCTTGCCGCGCCGAGGATACTTTCGGCAATGACCGGAATGGTGTCCGCGGGCATCACGGAGGAAGGACTCAGGCTCATCGCGGTCTACGTGGGAGTGTTGACGGCTCTGTATCTTATCAAATGGCTGAGCAGATTCGTCTCGACGTATATGTTGCACGTGGCGGCGTGGAACCTCGTCAATAATACGAGGGTCAAGCTGTACGACCATATACAGCTTTCTTCGATGTCCTTTTTCAAAGACAAGCAGACGGGCGACCTTCTGAGCCGCGTGGTGAACGACACGGCGAATTTCGAATTGCTTTACGCTCACGTCATACCCGAATTCATCACCAACACGATAACCTTCGCGGGCGTGCTTATAATCCTGCTTGCGATGAACTGGAAACTCGCGCTGATAACGGCTGTCGTCATACCGCTCGTCGCCATGGCGTGCGTGTACTACGCGAAGAAAGTGCGTCCCAATTTCAAAGCGGCGCAAAGACTGGTGGGCGATATTTCCGCGGAAATACAGGACAACATAAGCGGCGTATACGAGATACAGGCTTTCGGACAGGAAGCGCAGGAGCGCACTCACGTCGAAGAGCGCGCGAAAAAACATACCGTGGCTATACTTAAAGCGCTCAAAACTTCGGGGATATTCCATCCGCTCATCGACTTCGTTTCTTCGATGGGCACCGTGCTCGTGATGGGCGCGGGCGGATATCTCGCCTACAAGCACCAGGTAGACGTCGAAGACATAGTGGCTTTCTTGCTTTACTTAACGCTGTTTTTCACGCCGATGCAGAATCTCGCGAGGCTCGTCGAGGACATGCAGACCGCGTACGCCTCCGGCGAACGCACGGTACAGATACTCGATTCTCCGATAGAGATACACGACGCGCCCGACGCCGTGGATATCGGCAAAGCGCGCGGCGAGATAACATTCGACGACGTGAGCTTCGACTACGGCGACGGTAAGGACGTACTGCATAACGTAAGCTTCGCATGCAAAGCGGGCGAAATGATAGCACTCGTAGGCGCAACCGGAGCGGGCAAGACGACGATAACGAAACTTATACCGCGTTTCTACGAGCCGACCTCGGGGACGGTGAAGCTCGACGGAGTCGACGTCAAAAAGATAACGCTTAAGAGCCTGCGCGGGAATATCGCTCCCGTTTTGCAGGACACGTTCTTGTTCAACGGTACCGTGGCTGAGAACATCGCCTATGCCCGTCCGTCCGCAAAATTCGACGAAATTGTAGCCGCGGCTACCAAAGCGCACATCCACGAGGAGATCCTGGAGATGCCGGACGGCTATAAAACGAGGGTGGGCGAACGCGGTATGCGCCTCTCCGGAGGGCAGAAACAGAGGCTTGCGATAGCGCGTGCGATACTGCGCGACGCTCCCGTCATCATACTCGACGAAGCCACGGCGTCCGTGGATTCGGATACGGAAAGGCACATCCAGCAAGCCATCAACGAGATCAACGGAAAACATACCATCGTAGCCGTGGCGCACCGGCTGTCTACCATAAAGAACGCCGATAAGATACTCGTTCTCAAGGACGGCAGGATAGCCGAGAGCGGCAGTCACGACGAGCTGATGGAAAAGGGCGGTATCTACCGCGATCTTTACATTAAGAGCAGCGGCGGCGGCGAATGAGCCGCCGTCCGTTTTCGGCGCAATTTTACGGTTGCCGACGGCAACGCTTTCCGATATTGAAGGCAAATTTATATTTCTGTTGCAATTTATTTAGCGCGCGTGATATAATAATCACAAATAATTTGTGAGGAGTGCGCTATGGCACAATACAGGATCAGACAGAAGTATTTTTCATTCAAGGATTCCTTTACGATCACCGACGCATACACCGGCGAAGAGCGTTACGCTTGCAGAAGCAAGGTAGTTACCCTGCCCAAAAAGTTCTGGGTAGAGCGTATCGACGGAACGCCCATGTA
>JADINF010000183.1 GCA_017694145.1 Candidatus Stercoripulliclostridium pullicola | reverse complement strand
GATATATTCGTGCGCGACTATGGGGTTCCTGCCGTTGACGATACGGGTGTAGTCCCTGCGCTTGTAGAACATTCCGAGGTCGACTTCGAGAATGGAGGCGTAGAATATGTTTCTGTTCATCGCGCCTTCGTCGGGCGAAACTATCATGAAGTGCTCTTCGTCCAGCTGAAGATTGGGATAGCGCGTCATGAGCGCTTTCATTATCTGATACGTAGGGAAGAAATTGTCGAATCCCATAAGGGGCACCGCATTCTGGATACGCGGGTCGTGCGCGTCGAAGGTTATGATGTCCTTGACGCCCATGGAATACAGCTCCTGAAGCATCTGCGCTCCGTCAAGACTTTCGCGGGAATTGCGTCTGTGCTGTCTGCCGCCGTACAGAAGAGGCATTATGACTGTGATACGCTCCGCTTTACCGCCCGCCGCGCTTATCACGCGCTTGAGATCGGCGTAATGATCGTCGGGCGACATGCTGTTCTCCTTGCCGAAAAGCGAATATTTGCAGTTATAATTGCCGACGTCCACGAGCACGTATATGTCGTAGCCGCGTACGGAATCTTCGATTATGCCCTTGCCGTCGCCCGTGGTGAAACGGGGGCAATGGCTTTCGATTATGAAAGATTTTTTCTTGAATTTGGGGTTTTTGTTACCGACGTCGCGATTGTACCAATCGACGAGATAGTTGTCGATACGTTTGCCGAGCTCTTTGGCTCCGTCGAGAATAATAAGACCTAAAGGCGCTACCGGAGAGGCGTCTTCGAATACTTCCGTGAAAAATGTAGGCATCGTATTCCTCCGTAAATTTTCGTCAGTAAGAGTTTACCACAAACGGAGCTACAGAGGCAACCGATTTGCGGTGAATATCAGGTTTGCCGGAATCGCGCGGCGGCTGTGTCGTCGTCCTTGTTCTCGTCGCTTACGCCCGCGAACTGAGCGTTGTACAATTCGTAATAAAAGCCTTTCTTAGCCATCAAGGTTTCGTGATTGCCCTGCTCGACGACGTCGCCGTGGTTCATGACGAGTATGACTGCGGCGTGCTTGATCGTCGAAAGACGGTGCGCTATGACGAAGCTCGTCTTGCCCTCCATCATCGCGAGCATCGCGCTCTGGATATATTTCTCCGTCCTCGTGTCTACCGAGCTCGTCGCCTCGTCGAGGATTATGATACGCGGTTTCTTGAGAATGGCGCGCGCTATCGTGAGAAGCTGGCGTTGTCCCGCGCTTATATTGGTGGCACCCTCTTTAAGTATCGTGTCGTAGCCGTGCTCCATCGTGACGATGAACTGGTCTGCGTGCGCTTCTTTCGCGGCGGCGATTATCTCATCCCGCGTTGCCGTGGGATTGCCGTAAGCGATGTTGTCCGCAACGGTACCGTTGAAAAGCCACGTGTCCTGCAATACCATTCCGTACAACGACCTCAGATCGGCGCGCGAATATTCCTTGATATCCACTCCGTCTATCAGTATCCTGCCCGCATCGGTTTCGTAGAAACGCATGAGGAGGTTGACGAGCGTGGTCTTGCCCGCGCCCGTAGGTCCTACGATCGCTATGCTCTCGCCGGCGTTGACGTGAAGCGAAAGGTCGGTGATGAGCGGTCTGTCCTTCACGTAAGAGAAAGCCACGTTCTCGATATCCACTCTGCCTTCGCATTCCTCTACGGAGATCTTCTTCTCGCCGTCGGCGGTCATTTCTTCAAGGTCGAATACCTGGAATACGCGCTCCGCGGCGGCTATCGAGGACTGTATCGTATTGGCGATGTTACTGATATTTTCGATAGGCTGGGCGAACTGCCTGGTATACGAAAGCAACGCCTGTATGTCGCCTATCGTGACCATACCGCCGCCCGCGCGCAGACCTCCGCCCACACAGATACCCACATAGCAGAGGTTGTCTATGAATTTGATACTCGGCAATATTATGCCCGCGAGGAACTGCGACTTGCGCGTGGCGCGTTTTAACGCCTTGTTTATCTCCTCGTAGGTCATTATGCTCTCTTTCTCGTGATTGTACAGCTTGACGACGTTGTGTCCGGTGTACATTTCTTCTATATGACCGTTCAGCGCGCCGATACGTTGCTGTTGCTTGGCGAATTCCTTCTGAGATTTCTTGACGATGATGCCCGAAACTATCAAAAGAAGCGGTAAACTGACGAGAGCGATTATCGACAGCAACCAGTCTATACGCACCATCATTATAAATACGCCCGCGACCGTCATCACACCGGTGATTATCTGGTTGATGCTGTCCTGAAGCGTAAGCGATATCATCTCGATATCGATGGTGAATCGGCTCAGTACGTCGCCTATCGGCGTCGCGTCGAAATAGGAAAGCGGTACTTTGTCGAGCTTGTTCTTGACGTCGGTACGCATCCTGCGCACGACGCGCTGGGACATCGAAGCCGCTATGAGTCCGCTCGTGAACTGGAAGAGCGCGTTCAATACGTACAAGCCCGCGCACGTCCAAAGTACGGGAGCGATATAATTGTAAAGCTGTCCGTTGCCGTTCGGAGCACGGTCTATGTCTATGAAGTACTCGATACTTTCAACGAGGCAGTTGGTAACCTTTTTCATTATATCGGGTACCCAGATCGCGAACCACGCGCCTATCGCCGCTATAAGTATCATGGCGATGAGCATCGGATACTGCGGCTTCAGATACTTGATCAGTCTTACTACCGTCGCTTTGAAGTTCTCCGCTTTGTCGACTTCCTTGATCTCCGGACCGCCGACGCCCAATGCGCGCCCGAGGTCGAGCCCTGCCTGCTGCCGGGAGTTATCGCGGGAAGCGGTATTCTGATTTTGCATTTCGTCGTAATCGCTCACAGTCCCAGTTCCTCCTCGCTCATCTGCGACAAAGCTATATCGCGGTACAGCTTACAGTTGCGGATAAGGTATTCGTGAGTACCCTGTCCGACTATGCGTCCTGCGTCGAGCACGATGATATTGTCCGCGTCCATTATCGTGCCTATCCTCTGCGCCACTATTATGGTCGCGCTGTTCTGCGTGATCGATTTGAGTGCCTGACGGAGATTCTTGTCGGTGCGGAAGTCGAGCGCGGAGAAGCTGTCGTCGAATATAAGCAGCTCCGGCTTACGTATTATCGCGCGCGCTATCGCAAGGCGTTGCTTCTGACCGCCCGAGAAGTTGCCGCCGCCCTGCTCCACTCTGCTGTCGAGGGCGCCGTCCTTTTCTCTCACGAAGGTGTCGCTCTGCGCGATACGTAACGCTTCCCAGCATTCCTCGTCGGTGGCGTCCGGCTTACCGTAGCGCAGGTTGTCCCTTATGGTACCGCTCATCAGCACCGAGCGCTGCGGCACGAAGCCTATCTTATCGCGCAGTTCCGCTTGATTGTAATCGTTTACGTTGACGCCGTCGAACAATATCTCCCCTTCGTTCACCTCGTAGAAGCGAGGAATGAGATTGATGACGGCGGACTTACCGCTTCCGGTACCTCCGACAATGGCGGTGACCTTACCTTTCTCCGCGACGAAGTCTATGTCGTTCAATATATATTGCTCGGCTTCGTCGGAGAACTTGAAATTGACGTGGTTGAAGCGTATCGTACCCACTTCGGTATAATTGCGATCGGGTTTTTCGGGATCCTTGATCTTATTCTCTGTGTCGAGCACCTCGTTGATACGCAAAGCGGAAGCCGTCGCGCGCGGGAACATTATAAATACGGTCGCGAGCATGACGAGCGCAAGCATTATCTGCGTCATATACTGAATGACCGCCATCATGTCGCCGACGTTGATATCGTCGTTGAAGGCTATCTGTTTACTTGCGCGCCACACGACGCCCACCATCGAGCAGTTCATGACGACCGCAATCAACGGCGCGAGCACGGCGCACCAGCGGTTGACGACGATAGCCGTTTTGGTGAGGCTGTCGTTGACTTCGCTGAAGCGTTTATTCTCCGCTTCCTGCTTATTGAATGCGCGCACGACGCGGATACCCGTAAGGCCCTCTCTCGTGATGAGCGTAAGCCTGTCGACCTTCTGCTGTATGAGCTGGAAGAGCGGGAATACCACCTTCGCCGCGACGAAGGAGGCGATTATGAGTATCGGTATGTCGTAGAAAAGCACCGAAGTCATATAGAACGACTTTTCCGCGGACATTATGAAGCCGCCGATAAGCGTGATCGGCGCGATGAGCCCCGTCCTCAGAATGAGCAGGAAGACCTGCTGTATCTGGTTGACGTCGTTGGTGGAACGTGTGATAAGGCTTGCCGTGGAAAAGGTATCGAATTCCGCAAGGGAGAAGGTTTCCACCTTGGAGAATACCTTACTGCGGATGATGGCGGAGAAATTCGCCGCCATTTTACTGCTGAAGAGCGCGGCGAGTATCGCGCACGTACAAGCGGCGAGGGTAAGCAGCAACATCAGACCGCCGCGCTTCAATATGAAGCCCATATCGTCGGTCTGCGTGGTTTCGCCGTCGGGGAGCATCATATCCTTATAAGTCTTGAACTCTACGAGCGCGATGCTGTAAGAAGTAATTTCTCCGGACTCGAAAGCCTCCTGCTTGGTCCCCGTCGATGAGAGCGTGAGGTAATTGCCGAGCTTTATCCAGAACTTCTTCCATTGCATGCCGAAGGAAGCGGACGTTTTGAGCGAAGTGACGCTGACGCGGTTGCCGTTCTCGTCGTAAGCGTTGCTGATATAATCCTCAAGCTCGGATATGATACGTTCGGGTTTCCTGTCGTTGAAAGTAAGAAGATGCGACAGTAGCATCATATCGTTGTCCTCGGTATAGAAAAGCACGAGCCTGTTCACCGAATCGCGAATGGAGCGCACCTGCTCGTCGGAGAATTCGCCCTTCTCGTAATACTTATTGTCGTAAACGAGCGCGTTCATCAATATTTCGGCGTTGTAATCGTTGGCAAGCTCCTGCGCTCTCGCGTCGGTTATGCCGCGGTAAGTATCCACCCATTTGTCGCCCACGTATTTATAAGCGTAGCCGAGAACGTTGTTGCAGATAATGACTTCGTAGTCGGGCATCGGATCGGGTCTTCCGGTGGAGCTTTCCTTAGCGGTATATACTTCCTCGCCGTCGTCGTCGGAATATATGTAAATGAGTTTATCGGGTTCGAGCGCCCTGCCGTAGGCGTCGGTGGCGAGCCTCATACCGTCCTTGTCAACGGGTATCGGCATGAGGTTGCCGTACTCCGAATGTTTCATGCAACTTATGCAGGCGGTCAGTATTTTGCGGTTGGACTCGTTGTCCATCGCGTCTTCGTCCACACGGGGATCCTGATTGAGAAGGTCGTTGACGCAGATGGTATTGCCCTTGCTGTCGTTAGAACTTATCTTGATGGAAGCGGGGTTGTCGTTGATATCCTGCGTTACGGAGTTATAATCGAAAACGAGCAGGACGTTGATGATCTCCGCCATCGCGTTCCTGTCCTCGTCGGTGAAATAAGATTCTTTGAAATCGGGTTCCCAATCTTCCCATTGAGATTCCGGAACGTTGGCGTCGCGCCATTCGAAGGCTTTTTCCTGATACGGTTCGAGCCCGTCCATGAAAGGCGTGAGCACCTTATCGAAAAGCTCCTCGGAATCTTTGACGGGAATATCTCTGAATACGAAATCTATTATCGTATTGCCGCCCTCTTCGCGCTCTATCGCGTCCGCGAGGTCGTGAGTGGAGAAGCCGTCCACCATTTCGAAAACGGGTATCGTATCTTCGCTGTAGCCTTTGAGAGTTTTTTCGGAATCGACGGAACTCAAACTGGAAGGTTTGGGCATTTCGAGGTGCTCGTACAGCGGTTCGTAATCGATATAGATACCGTCGTCGATGATCTCGGACATTTTCTCCGGAAGGTAAAGCTCCGCGACAGCCTGCCCGGTGACGAGCATAACTATCAATACGAATACCCAAGCCATGGGTTTAAGATTGCGGAAAAGCCGGAACATCCTTACCTCTGCCAAATATTGCTATAAGATAATATAACATACGGAATAGGGATAGTCAATAGCAACCCGAAATTTATTTATATATAAATAAATGATAAAACGCGGTCTTTTTAACGATACTGCGGAATATTATTACGAAAAATCGGCGGTGCGCCCGTAAAGAGGCGCGCCGCCGAAAAAAACGGTCAGTCTGTTATAAGGAACTTACACGCCGTCAGCGTTTCGCGCCTTTCAACCTCGCGAAAGCTCTTGCTAGACAAGCCTTGCCCATTTTGTATTCGACAATGCTGCGCGCTTCGCGCAGTTTGCGTTCCTCCTCCGCTATCCTGTGTTTGACGCGGTTTATTTCAATTTCTTCGGGCCACTCCATAGTCTGGCAGAGCACTACGGTCTTATCCTTGCGCACTTCGGCGAAGCCGTCCGTATTGACCGCTTCTTTTTCGCCGTCCGCCGTCCTGAAGCGCATAAGTCCCGGACAAAGACCTATCACGAGCGGCGCGTGGTGCGCGAGTATGCCTATACGTCCCGCGGGCGTTTCCACCGTGAGAGATTCCGCTTCGCCTTCGAAAAAGACTTTTTCCGGAGTCACTATTTCGAGACGGAAAGTTTCAGCCATTGCCTTTTCTGCTCCTTTCGATGACTTCGTCGAGCCCGCCCGCAAAATAGAAGAGATTTTCGTCTATATCGTCGGTTTCGCCGTTCAAAATGCGTTCCACGCCGTCGACGGTTTCTTCGACGGGCACGTACTTGCCTTCCATATTGGTGTATACGGAAGATACGAAGAAAGGTTGCGAGAAGAAGCGTATTATCTTCCTCGCGCGGTAAACGGTTATCTTGTCCTCGGCGGACAGCTCTTCCATACCGAGTATGGCGATGATGTCCTGGAGTTCTTTGT